>JAAXHI010000374.1 GCA_012270875.1 Candidatus Poribacteria bacterium
CTGGCAAACTTAATAGCAATGAATCATTCGACCCTGAACAAGGCTTTCAAGTGGAGGTGGTTTTTGTGAGGCGCCCACAACCTGGCAGTGGTAGAGGCAAAAAGAGAAATACCGGACGCCGATGCCTGGATAACGAAAACAAAAAGAAACGTTGCATCATTCCCATTAAAAACAATGACGTTCTCTGCTGTGCCCGTGCCATTGTCACCATGCGAGCCCATGCCCACAAAGACGACACCAATGATGCGTATCACGATTATCGAAACATAATCCAGGGTAGAGCCATTCAAGAACGTCAAGCCCGCGAGCTGCACCACTTGGCAGGCGTGGACCCCGGTCCGTGTGGATTAGAGGAGCTGGAAAAGTCTCAGGCGTATCTAAAACCGACTTATCAATTGTTGGTGATGTGCCGCACCAAACCATTTTTTCTGATTTTCAAGGGACCGCCTGCCCCTAAACAGATCAAACTCCTAAAGTCAGACACCCACTACGATGGTTGCACCTCGTTTCCAGCCTTTGTAAACCGTTCGTATTGGTGCTCTCTCTGTGAAAAAGGATTTAATGTGGACGATGCCAAGAATCACCCTTGCGAAGGAAGAACTTGCCAAGCCTGCAATCGAAAAACCTGTTCCGACTACAATCGTGATGTCAGTCCCACTCTGGTCTGCCCAAATTGCTATTGTCGATTTTACGGCATCGACTGTTTTGACTATCATCGTGAAAAAAATCAATGCGCCAAACACAGAACTTGCCCCAAGTGTAATGCAGAATACAATGTCATCAAGGGCAAGCGACATCGATGCGGGTTTTCCGCCTGCCCAAGCTGTAAAGAAATGGTCGAGATCCACGCACACAAATGTTTTATTCAGCCGGCCGTGGACCACCCAGAAGAAGATGTTGATGATGATGATAATGGTAAGAAAAAACCCCTCCCTCCACCCCTCTTTGTCTATGCCGACATTGAGGCTATGCAGCTGCCGGACAGGCAATTTGAAGCCAACTTGCTGTGTTACCGGACCAGCGAAAGCGAGACGATCGTTACCCACAAGGGAAAGAACTGTGTCTGCACCTTCTTACATGATCTCGACGATGCAACCGAGATTCCCGACGATGACCGTGAGAGAACCATCATCGTCATCTTTCACAATCTCAAAGGTTTTGACGGAATGTTTATTATAGATGAACTGTACAAACAGCAACGCGGGATCGAAAATCAGCTCACCGTGGGTTCCAAGGTCCTTTCCTTTCAAAGTGCATCTATCACGTTTAAGGACTCACTGTGTTTCCTACCCATGCCATTGGCTTCATTTCCATCGGCTTTCAATCTCACGGAACTAAAAAAAGGCTTCTTTCCTCACGAATTCAATTTGCCACATCACCAAAATTACGTGGGCTCCATCCCTGGCATTGAGTTTTTTGACCCCGATGCAATGTCTGAAAAGAAAAAGAAAGAATTGGAAGAGTGGCACGCTGCCCAAGTACGACGCGGAGTGCAATATGACTTTGCCCGGGAGATGGAGGAGTATTGCAAGTCGGACGTGGCTCTCCTACAAGCTGGTTGTGAAGCCTTCACCAAAGAATTCGAGAGTCACGCCGACTTCAATCCCTTTGAAAAATGCATGACCATCGCCAGTGCCTGTAATTTGTACTGGCGCAAGCATTGCCTCCAAGAAGCTACTATTGCCGTGGAACCACTCAAAGGCTGGCGAGGAGCCAACGTCAACCATTCCATGAAAGCATTGCAGTGGTTATACTACAAAGAGCATTGCATCCCCAAGCAGGGTATCTGCCCGGACCGAATAAGGCATGTGCGAAACGGGGGTGAACAGAGTGTAACCACTGCCACAGATTCTTACTTTGTGGATGGGTACGATCCCCAGACCAACACGGTTTACGAGTTTCACGGATGTTTCTTTCACGGTTGTCCCGAATGCCATCCCAGAAACCGTCACACCAAACACGCCGTCAACCCGGATCGTACCATGGAAGAACTCTGGAGGGCTACTCAGGTCAAAGAAAACGCTCTCCGCAACCGTGGTTACAACCTCGAAGTCATGTGGGAACACGATTGGGACAAGTTGTGCCAACACGACCCTAATGTTAAGGATTTTGTGACTACCTTGCAGCTAGTGGAACCACTACAACCGAGAAATGCCTTTTTCGGAGGGAAGACCGGTGCCGTGGCCCTACACGCGGTGGCCTCTGAAGGGGAGGAAATTCGATATGTCGACGTGACCTCCCTGTACCCGTGGGTGAACAAGAACGCACGCTACCCTATCGGTCACCCCACCATCATTACCCAACCGCGAATTCAAGACATTGCCAGCTATTTTGGCATTGCCAGCGTTGATATTTTAGCACCTGCAGAGCTATTCCATCCTGTCCTACCCGTCCGCAGTAGGAACAAGTTGACCTTTCCCCTATGTGCGGCCTGTGTCAAGCAAGAACAGGACAACCCCATGCTTGAGAGGAGCGACGTCTGCAATCACACTCCCGAGGAACGGACGTTGCAAGGAACATGGTGTACCCCGGAGATCGAAAAGGCAGTGGAGAAGGGGTACAGGGTAATCAAAATTCACGAGGTGTGGCATTTTTCACAGCAACGCGATGGTCTATTTCGAGACTACGTCAACACGTGGCTAAAGCTAAAGCAGGAAGCCGCTGGTTGGCCACGATGGTGTGACACGGAAAAAAAAAAAGCAGCAATACTTGACGCAGTACAGAGAAAGAGAGGGCATAGACTTGGACTATGCCAGCATTCAAAAAAATCCCGGCCGAAAAGCGACGGCCAAATTGATGCTGAACTCCTTCTGGGGAAAATTCGGAGAAAGGCAAAACAAGCCCAGGACCGAGACCATCACTTCTCCTTCCCAGCTGTTTACCCTTTTGTTTCATTCCCACAAAAATGTTTCTACTCTGCGAATTTGTAACGAGGACGTGTTAGAAGCCGTGTCTACGGACCTTGATGACAATGTGGTTCCCAGTAACAAAACAAATATTTTTGTGGCAGCATTTACGACCGCGTGGGTCAGACTACGTTTGTACGAGGCCCTCGACGTGTTACAGCAGCAAGTATTGTACTATGACACCGACTCTGTCATTTACCGCTGGAAACCCGGACGACCCTCCATCCCTATCGGTGATTTTTTTGGGCGAGATGACAGACGAGTTAGAGGGTGACATCATCACCGAATTCATCTCGGGCGGGGCAAAGAACTATGGTTACAAAACCAGGGGAGGAAAAACTGAATGTAAAGTGCGTGGTTTCACCCTGAATGTCAGAGGTAAAGAGGTCCTCAATTTCGAGACCATGAAAAGAAACATACTGTCAGAGATAGACGACCCACTGAAAGAGCGAAGAGTGATTCGGGTGAACAACCCCAATCATTTTCAGCGCAACACGACGAACAAGACCATCAGGCTGGTCCATCAAGTGAAGCAATATGGACTGGTCTTTGACAAGCGGGTCATTGACCCAGACACTAAAATTAGTTATCCTTTTGGCTACCGTGCCTGGTCAGAGGTCGATGACGATAATGTAGATATATTGTTAGACTTGTAAAAATTGTTCTCGACAGGATTCGAACCTGTAAGCCT
>JAAXHI010000353.1 GCA_012270875.1 Candidatus Poribacteria bacterium
TTCGTCAGTGAGGGAGATTTCTCGCCAATAGGTATTCTGAGAATCATCTGGGCGGACGGTGCGTAGGACAATCTGACCCTCCGTAACGCCGCGTCGAAGTGTATCAACGAATACTTGTCGGTTCAACAATCGCGGAAGACGAGGAAGGCTGGCAAACATGCTGTATAACCCTTGTACGGGTTTGGCGGTTTCATCTTCGCCCCAGATATCAAAGTAGCTGTCCGGTGTAAGCAGCTCTGGGTCGAGTGAAGTTGTTAACAGTCTTTCCTCGTCAATCAAGGCTTTCTTCACGCGTTCAAACGGTGAATTCGGCCCTGGTGGTAGCAAAGTCGCTTTAATGTTCCCGTCTTCGTCAACAGCAATAAGCACATTATACACGGCTATGACAGAATCCAAAATTCCGGTTTCGTCATGTCGTTTACGTTGCGGGAGTAATGTTTTTTGTTCTGGACTGAGTAGGTTTATGTCGTCTCCACTTTGGATTGATTCCCACCCAAGGATTTTACGAATGCGTTGTCGCAGCCCTGCTAACAGTGCGTTTTCAGCGGCAAGCACGATAACGCTGTTCCGATAGGTTCTATTGAAAAATGCTGCAAGTGATGCAGGAACGTTTTCACCCGGTACTGCCGTATCTTTAGGATCGGTGATCACAAAGCGGAGTTCTGGTGTATCGGAAAGGTCCTCGGGTGAAGTGGGTAACGTATGAACATCAACCTTATCTGTGTTCTGACCGAGCTTGGCACTTCTTATCCGTTTCACTAAGTCTTCGGTGATTTGGTCTTCGGTAATTCTCGCCATTGCGCGGACGTGCATATTGGTTAGATTAGGCGTTGTTCCCAAAGCCCAGCTACTTTGGTTTTCTTTAAGGAACCATGAGGCATCTCGCCATTCAGCAAGCCCTTTTTCAACGGATATTGCGTCTATGTCAGTGTGTGCAAGTAGGAGGTGTAGGTCTGCCAATTCTGCCTTTTGTCCAATAGGCTGTGAATGCAAAAAGGTGGCGAGGACTGCGGCTTCAATTTCGCGAGATTTCAGGAGTGGGAGTTGCTTCTGGACAGTCCGAGCTCTATCGAGTTCACCCCTGAGAATCGGTGTCCACTTAGCCCCTTCATCACACGCTTTAGTGAGTTCCTGTAAGGCATCCGAGAGTTCGGTATCAGCAGAGAGGAGCGCGTTCGGGCCGACAAATGCCGCGGGGTCTTTTCCGAAAGCCTCTCTCAGGAGGAGTGCGAAAGTCCGAAACATCCCACGCGTCCCTTGAAAATTATCCAGTTGCGTCCATTTTTGCTCAAATACATCGATGAGATTTGGGTGGAACGGGTAAGACTTTAAGAGTTTTTCATAAGCTTCCTGATCTGTATGCTGTCCTCGGAGGTGGAGTTTTTGTCGGGCTGCGATGAGGCTGTTCACAACGGTCCTGCGTGTTTTCTCAGGTGCCACGTATTCAAACAGCCGCCGTCGGAGCAGTTCTGATACATCTCCCTGTGAAATAGGCTCAGCGGTCTCATCCAACCTGTGGAATATTGTTTCTAACATATTTAGGACGCGGATGTCGGTGGGATCGTCGGCAATAATATCGGCGGTGATAAGGCTCGCTACGATTGCGGCGTTGTTAACCTTTTTCACTGCTTGCGTAAGTACCTGAAAAAAATCCCGAAGGATTCCGTATCGATTTGGATCCGCCTTGACAGCAGTACATGTATACATGAGTGTTTCGTCCAGCAAAATAAGGGTAGAGAGTCCTTCGTTTTGTGGCAATTTGAGCAGGTCGACGAGGGGCGTTTCCGCTGGATTGATATAATCGGTTTCGTGCTTGGCGACGATTTCAAGCCCTTTATCGCCGGCGAGTTGATACGCCAACGCACCCCAGGGTGTTTTGAGTGTTTTTTGTGTTCCATCAGGGGCTATTGCCTGAAACCCGTTTTTCACGTCGAATTGGTCAAACGGGAGAATGGCGACGCGTGTTCGCGGTATCGTAACCAATCCGCTGAATTGGATAAATTCTTGGACAGTGGGGTGTGTTTGGAAGTCAGTACCGTGTTCAGTCAAGTGTAAGAGGGCAATCAGGGCATGGGTTTTCCCACCGCCGTAAGCGACTTGAAGCGTGAGGATAGGGTTGCCACCTTTTCCGGATAGCCGTCGCAGGACGTTTTGCACCAAGGTTTTGAGTTTATGGGTCGGGTAGGTGCGCTCAAAGAAGAGCGTGGGAATTTGATAAACGTTTGGGGCATCTTTCATTCGCACTGCATAGAGATCCGCTGCGAATTCTGCGAGTTCGAGTGTCCCTTGTCGGACATCATCTCTTAAAACACAATGTTGATGCCATGTGTTATTGCCCATGGGCGTTCTCCTCTTCCAGGTCATAGATATTTGGTGTTCGGTATATAGTGCAGTTTAACACAATGGTTTGCTAAAGTCAACCGAAAAACTTTCAGACTAGCGAAATCTAGCGAATATTTCTGTGTTTTTAAAAACATAACAGGTATTAAGTATTAATGCCTGTGAGAATACAACATCAAAAACGGACAATTGGATGATTCTGCTTCAAACCTATTTTGGTATCATATCTTCAACGTCAGTTGCTGCTCGGTTTCATTTGTGGATTGTCTTGAAGATGATATTCCGCTGAATTCTCCAGGTTCGTAATTGATGAGTGTTTCTAGGAGCGATCTATCACTGGAGTCCTCGGGACTCGTTTCGATGAGTGCCTGAACGACAGCCTTAAAAAGCGGGTTCTCTTGAAGTCCATGCTCATGAAAATAAGCGTTGATGTGTGCACTGTCACTCTCCTTCCAGAGTTTCATGACTCTGTGAATCATGTCTATCATGGGGATTCTGCCGGAAGTGTGGACATAGCCGATTCGGTCCGAAGTGCGTTCGGTATGTCCGAGGAGTTTGAGTGCGTTTCCGGAACTAACTTTCTTCAAAATACCGACGTGTCGGTCTCTCAAATCGTCAAGTGGCACGCCATAGCCTTGTGCCAAGAGAATGCACTCGCCTACGGGGGCATTCTCTGTGCCGAAGTAGTCTTTGTGCATAAGGTAATAGCGCGTCCATTCGTCCAGTGCCTCTGTGCTTGCGTCGTGCAGAATTTGCCCCAGGGCGAAGTCCGTCACCATCCGCCGTACTTCTGTGAGGAACTCGGTCACGGTAAAGGCTTGTCCACCCATGCGTTTGACTTCCGTGTAACTTGAGTAACTTTCCAAAGCTGGTCCGATTGCTGTCCAAACGAAGTCGGGGCCGCGGATACCTTGGTCCCAGAAATAGCGGAGGCGTTCTGTAATGCGTTCCTGCATTTCGCGTTTGACTTTGCTGTAATGTCCGTTTTTGGCGTTTATAGAACGTTTTCGACAAGCAAGCCAAAGTGACGTTGCGAGTGATGCTGCGTTTATCCCACGTGCCCGATTTGATTTTTCGGTATCAATTGGCCACGAGGCAGTTACAGTAAAACCTGCCTTAATAATCGCTTCCAGCAGTGTCTCCCACGCCTCTGGCTCTTTGTGAGCAAAGACAACAACCAAAAGTGCCTCGCTAGTCATTGTATCATGTGCCCTCTCAAATGCCTTTGTCATACCAAGTGTGTAGTACGCTTTTGCCTGATCTTCAGATCCGTCAAAGCGAGCGGCATGTTGAATTAATTCCCCGTCCTTTGGTACAACTGAATCAGTGGCATGAGCATCGAGTATTTCAGGGATAAATCCATTTCTCTTGTTCCAGAGAAAGAAAAAGTCGGAAGTATCCGCGTAAGGAATCGCATCATAGTACGGCGGATCCGTTACGATTAGATCCACATTAGAAGGGAGTGTTGCCTCAAGGACATCTCCACAATTTATTGAGACTAAAGGATCCCCGATATGCGGCCAGTAGAATAAACGGGACAGGACCTGACTCTGCCGAGTTTGATGGTTCTGATAAGAACTAACTGATTGCCCAATTATATTTGTTTCAACATAGTCCCAAGTAATTGAGACCCGTGCAGCAACAAACAAACCGCTAACACCTTCATCCTTTGAATTCCAATTTGCACAGGTGCAATTGTAATCTGCGACTTTGTTAATCAAAATTGCGACATATGCCGATACCGCCTCACTCCACTCTGGTGGATATTCAAACTCTTTCATTTTGGTTTGTGCTAATCGCGTCCACTTTACAAATGTCATCAACGCCAACAACTGTCGATTTGTGAATAGGTCTGACCATTTTCTGAAACCGTAGAGCGGGATAGTAAATCCAAGCGTTTCAGGTCCAGACATTGGTTCATTGGGCATTCCGTAGGGAATTTCATCGGCAATTGCTTGCAAAACTTCCTTTGGTATTTCTTCTGCGACTTCAATCTCCGACTGTGTTGGTGGACGGTACTCCTTGCCGTGTTCCTCTTGATACACGACCGCTGTCATCTGGGCCTTGAACTTATTCTCATGTCCGCATCGTTTGATATAATTATCAGGTTGCTGTGAACAGCAAAACGGACAAGTAGCTGTCGCTGTTCCATCTAACATTGTGGGGTCGTCAACATCGTCTGCACTTGTTGGGGCAAAAATTTCAAATTGGACCCGTTTTGTTTCAGGATCTGGACAAAGTCTAAGTGCACGTTTACCGTTAATGACGACTTTTGTTTGATTTCGCGTTTTCTTGAGTCGGAGAAAGTCAGGATGTTTTCGATTCTCGGGAGTATCCTTAAGGATTTTTTCACTCTTCTTGCAAACCCACAATGTTTTGAGTAAAGGCACTGTCGCCCCACACTGTGGATCTTGGCACGGAATGGTTCGTGCCCATAGATAGGCGATCGTTTTTTTTCCGCCTATCACAGGATAGTATTCCATAAGTTCTTTGCGGGTGTTTTCTAAAATCCACTGACCCCATAAGCAGACGTGATCCACAAGATCTTCCCTTTTCACATCAGGCTTTTCATCAAGATTGAGATCAGGGAGGGGTATGGTTTTTCCAGCAAGACGTTGTGGATATTCAAGCGTGCATTTGAGAATAAACCACGCAACGGGGTTATAATCATTTGCTGTTGCTTCACAACCAAGACGCATCGCTTCGAGTGGAATCGCCCCACCGCCCGCGAACATATCCAGCACTTTTGGTGGATGTCCATCATAAGCCGTCAGAATAAGTTCTCTGGCAATTCGGAGTTTATTCACCCATCGTCCCTTCTGGTCCTTCGCGTCCCAATCGCCTTGTCCATTTTCATCGCCCCACCGAGTTAACGAAGCGATAAGGGTGTTACAGAGATAGTCACGCTGTTTTTCAGGCAAGGGTGATCCAGAAAGATGTGTGTATTCTTCCTTCATTTTTTCAGGGGCATCAGCGGGGTCTGGTAGTAATGTCGCCAATGTCACTGCCCTACATACGGAGATAGGACGCCTTGCAGGCCAATAATGCAAACTGTTTGGCCTTCCTACGTTAACGTTTTGTTCATGTTTTGAATCCTTGGAAACCTTTTTCAGTGGGAAGGCTTCCTCAATAAGTCTACGTGGCATTAGGATTTCCTTATTAGTTTGATTTTGGGAGGCAAGCTAAACCTCAACAATATTGATTGATGTCCCATTTCTCGCCTGCCTTGTAGGCGAGACGAATTTCTTCTTTTGTGAGACCCTGGATATCAAAAAGTTTCACAATGAAGTCCACCCAACTCTCCTGATAAATGTAATCTTTGTGAACTTCGTCGTAATGACAATATTCAGTATTGGTTTCGTCTGGGTTCGGAGCACTTCCAGGAGGTCTTACGTCAAATATAGTATAAAGGCACTTATGGTCGTATTGGTTGAAATTAAGCCGGGTTTGCTCTTTTACTTTTTTACGACTTTGCCAGCTCGAAGTTTTCCAACGTTCCTTGCCTCCATTACCACTCGTTTGTCCTTAATAATCGCTGTGATATGCTGTAATGTATCTGGGTCAAGTTCATCAGCACGTACAAATTCCACAGCTAAATCGTTCCGATTAGTGTTGGCAACCTTGGGAATCTGAATGAACTTGATGCTATACTCTTGGGAATTAAAAACCTCGTCTCTAAGAACAGATTGGTAGTTTTCAATATAATTCCGTATTTCTCGTGCCTCAGCTGATAATACACTTTTACTTGCCTGTCTTTGCTCTTCAGGACGCATGTACGAAAACTGAAGTGAAAAAACTAAACTTTCGTTTAAGGCATACTCTTCACCAAAAATTTGGATTAAGAAATTCTCATAGTTATAGAGAAGAGATTGGCATTCTCCAAAAATTAAGACATCAACTTCTCTCTCAGTCACGTTACGATGCTCTATTTTGTTTCGTAAATCGATAAAAAACTCAAGATTCACTCTCACTGGCTCGCTAAGATTGCCGTATTCATTTATACACTTACTAAGTTCCCACGCCTTTCGCTCTTTGATCTCTTCATCAATCAATTGATAGCGCCCATTCTTTTCTTTGTAGTAGTATCTATTACCTATTGTCTTATTGAAGTAAGCATGGAATAACCGGGTCCACGCGATAATCATCAAAACGATATAAGCTTGACTGCGAAATGTTGTACGAGGCTTGTTGTATACTTCAACAGCTAACAAAGCAGCATCAATGGAGCCTTCAAGTATATTCTTAGTTTTTCCCTTCCGTAACTTCATATTGGTTATTTATTATCCCTCTTTAGAAATATTAAGCACAGTCAGAGAGTCTACGTGGCAATTTTAGATTTTCTTCCTAACCTAAATTCGCAGAGTTTGTCAATGGCAGCACGATTTTGCTTGGGAATGGATGAGAGTTGAAGCCTTTGTGAATTCCATTTCACACAATTTAGCGTTCAATTGCAGAAAAGGATTCATCAAAGTATCGAATCATACCCGCAAATGGTGCCCCGGGGGACTTCATTTCTTCTATAGTGTTTCTGATCCGACTCTGCGTTTCTGGGCGGATCCGCTCAGATGCGAGTGTCTGTATGTATGTGCTATAGTGCTTGTAAAAATTGTATCTGTAATTTTTAAGTTCCTTGCGATTCAACCCGTAGTACTGGATAGATGCCTCAGCAATACGTTCAACTTCAGGGTTTTCAGTACTAACGATAACCTCAACTTGGAAATTTTCAGAGTTAGGGGTGACTTCAACTTCTCTCAGGACATCATCAGCGCGCCATGCAAAATATTCAACCGGATCATCAAAATAAGGGTTGAGCAGGAGTGGGCGTTCCTGTTTATGTTCGCGAATGAAATCATCAACTTCATCTTGATTTAGCGGATTAGGGGCAATTGTTCCCGTTTTAGAGGTTATATATGCATCTGTTGTGTTACGACGAATTACTGGGCCCTGCATTTTTCGATCTTGGATCGGGAAATCATCTCTCTTGAACTTCTGATTACAAAGTTGGCATGAAACAAGATAATTGTCATAGCAATAGGCGAGCCACCAATAGCGGCTTTTGGGGCGATAATGTTCTACATCCCCAAAGGCAACCACCGAAGTTGGTGCTTCACAGTAGGCACATTTACCATTTGTTTCCGCGAAAAGTTGTTCTTTCGCGGGTTTCCAACGGTTACTGTTGAAAACATGTTTTTGAATCTCACCGCGCCTGATGTGTCGCTGGTTGATCAACAATTCTTTCTCAAAGGTACTCTTTTTTTGGCCGTGGAAGTTCGCGTGTATGTCTGTTTTCGATCGGCTTCTCCTTAAGCGTATCACCGCCTGCCCTCCTGCAATTCCTTCTCGATTTTCCGCAAAAGTTGTATGTGTTCTTCAGAAGATTGCATGTTTGATCTATCAGCAGCTGGAAGATCGGTTAGGGACGCGGTTAGTTTGTCCAGTTCTTCTTGATCCTTAGTTGACAGATCCGCTTTGTCCCGGAGATGACGGTATCGATTCTTCATATCCTCAATCTCTTTTGACTCATCGGTATCTAAACCAAACATCGGAGACATCACCAGTTGGTGCAAAAGAAGTGTTTTTGGATTTCCAGAAAATGGATAGATGCGGATTTTCCCTGCTTCACGGGTTAAACAGTGCAGTTCGCCTTCACCTGCTTGTTGGGCTGTCATCGGAGAATGCGTTGTTGCAACGAATTGAAAATTTGGCAACCATTCGTCAAGGAATGAGAACAACTCGCGTTGCCGCTTGGGATGAAGATGCAGATCGACCTCGTCAATGAGGAGCAGCCCCTTTGTGGTAAGAGGTCGTTCTTTTAAGCCGTCAAAGTTCTCTAAAACTCGAAACAATAGGTCCCCTACCCAAGCCGCCATTGCGAGATATCCATCACTGAGACAATGTAACGGCACAATACCATCGGGAGTGTCAAACAGTAAGTGACCGCTTGATTTATCAATACGGTGGAACTTTACCTCCGGTAGCAAGTTGCTGAGTACCTTTCGGATGGTTTCTAACCCAATGCGGTTTTTGAGATAGTCGAGATCCATTGCCCATGAATCAATTGAGGTAGTGGCTGCGTCAGGATCAAAAAGAGTCGCAACACACTGTGCTCTGTTGTTGGTGAATACCGATGTCTTTGCTCTCCGGCTGTTTACTGTATTGAGCCGTCGTGACGCGCCGAAACCGAGAACAAAATAGTCTCTATTTTTCCTGTTTAGTGCCTCATCAAGCCAAGCGAGACTCTTTTTGTTCTTCACGATGACATCTGCCCGAGTGTCTTCAGGTTCAATTCGTAAATTTATCTTTCGTTCCTCTTTTTCGTTGGTCACCAAAACGGCAGAGATTTCACAATCTTGCGTTTTGTACCGTATCCAGTCGGAGGGTTCTCCTAACAGATCAGTTATCGCGTCACTACCGCCAGTTACAAGAGCAATAGCTTTCAGAAGTGTACTCTTACCCATGCCATTTTCAGCCAGCAAGAGGGTCCACTTGCGGATGTCGCCATTTTCGTCTTCAAATGATAAAGCAATATCAGAAAAACATTTGACATTGTTCAGATGGATTGATTTGAGAAACATTTAATCTACCCTCTTATGGTTGAATTGACGTTTGCATTGAACGCCCCTACATCCGAGTTTCTCATAATGTCACCGGCATTGATGCGTATGCTTCCGGTGGCCTTTTCGGTCAGAGTTCCAAAAGGATCTTGACATCGGTGTAACTGTGGTTTAGTATCACAATGATAGACGATATAGAGCCAGTACCGATCGCGGTGATTCGCGGCTTGCCTCCATTCGTTTGCTGTCAATTCAATCCCCGTAATTCCTGTACGTCCCTTGACTTCAATATAACGCACTTCACCGTTTGGATGTCTGGATTGTAAGTCAAATCCTTTTTTAAGGCTTGGATCAGAGACATCTTTGACTTCAGCACCGCGCTTGTGCTCATATTCCATAGCAGTCTTGATCGCGATGGCCTCCGTGTCTCGTAGTGTCTTTGCCGGGATTTCCTCAGTTGAAGGTTTGGTAACAAAGGCACGGGTATAGACAGTTACAGGACCTAATTGGATACCTTCGATTTCTCTAATGAGGTTTGCTTCTGCTTCCGCGCGCTTTTTAGGAAGTGCTTTAATCTCCTGATCGCAGTTATTCAATTTTGTTTGGGCAGCAGGTATACCTTTGGCGACATCTTTTTTCAGATTGAGACGCTGTTTAAGAAGTTCACCTTCCCTTAACCTAAATGAAATCTTGATCTGTTCTCTTCTTTCATCTGATTCGGATTGAAGTCTATCTCGGATGCAAGAGAGTTTCGGATTTCCGATGTTTTCACAGACGAAATTTTCAATAGGTTGTGTTTCATCAACGCGGTTAATCCATTCAGCGGACAAAGTTGTAGGCATGCTGTGTTGTTCTGTCCGTGGCATTAGGGTCAACAATAGATGCGCTGGAGTTTCTTCACATCGACCATCCGCAAAACGTTTGATTCCGATAAGCATTTCGTCAAGTACATGAGGTTTATCATTACCCTGCTGTATCACAGGTATTCTCGCCAAATAGAACAGATAGGGTTGATCCGCTTGTGGATCGAAATAGACTGCTCCGCGCTCGCCTTCGGCATTGAATCTTTCCAAAAAGCTGGTACGGATTGTGTCAAAAATCGGTTCGCCAGGGTGCAGAAAAATCGCCTCCGGTTTCTCTGATCCAGTGGGCAATGCAAGTTGGCGTGAAAACGTTAACCGATTTCGGAGATTTGGCGAATATTCATCAATTGCATTTTGCACGGGGGGCGGACAACGGGATAACTTAAAAATTGTCTCAATATCACCGTTAATTCGATAGCCCAGCAACGGTGCTGCATCCTCGAAGAAACTTCGGACATAAGCGGGTAGCATGCGAAGCGTTTCAGCGGATTCTCGCTGCTCCCGAACATTGCTGAGTAACCGTTTGACCTCGCTACTGGCAACTGATCTCTGCTGCCCTTTGAGTTGCCTTTGTATATTTTCCAATGTGAACTGTGTGTTAATAGTCTGGATTGAGGCATCGGCTTGATCTTCTGTGATAGCTTTTGTGATAAGTTCTTTCAAAGAGATTTGACTAAACTGTTGACCAATGACATCGAAAACCTTATCGTCATTCAATTCTTCACGCATCCTCTGCATCTTCTCCAATAGCACTCTTAACACACGTCCTTCACGTGTATCTTCGGCAACGAGATTTAGCAAAACCACCGTCTGTGTCTGCTTGTACCGGTGAATCCGTCCCATCCGCTGTTCAAGTCGAGCGGGGTTCCACGGAATGTCGTAGTTGACCATGAGCCAACAGAATTGAAGGTTGATGCCTTCCCCTGCTGCATCGGTTGCGACGAGATATTGCGCACCGTTGGGATCACGAAAAAATTCCACCTGTTTTTCGCGCTCACTATACTTCATGCCGCCGTGGATTTGGGCAACTTTCCCAGTAAAACCTAACGCTTCTAAACGTTCAATGATAAAATCCATCGTATCACGATGTTCAGTGAAAATCAACACCTTTGTGTCTGGGTATTCCGTTAATGCCTCCCAAAGTTTTTCAAACTTGCTTTCAGACTTTAGGTTGTAAACTTTCCCTGCCAACTCGGCAAGGGCTTGAACGTGAGAAATTTCACTTTCAAGTTCGACGATTGAACGCGTAGCAGTTGCACGCTCAAGGTCCTCATCGACCTGTTCTGCTTCTTCCTTTCCCTCAACAACCTCTTCCTCGTCGCCCGTCTTTTCCTCTCTAATATCAACATCCGAAAGTTCCGCTTGTGCTTTTTCCAGTTCCTCTGTTGACAACCTTCCCTCTTTGAGGTTACGAAGGATGGCTTGGAGTTTCTCTGTACGTCTGATAAGACTTTGCAGCAGCGCGAAAGTTGAACTGGCAAGCCGTCTTTGTAAGATCATCATCGCCATTTTTGCTGCGCTTCGGTTATATTGACCCGCCAGATCAAAATATTTCTCACAATACGCTGTGACAGCATCGTACAAAGATTGCTCACTTACCTCTCCTTGCTTGAGCGGATAGGCGATGGTCTGACTCCGTCGCGGTGGATAGATAGGTTTTCCATCAAAGGTGATCATCTCCTCCTTCATACGTCGAAGTAGATGTTTAGATTTTTCTTTATCAGTCAATCGAGTAAAGGCATTTTGTGCAGCGAGGTGCTCAGGTAAAAGTAGTCGCCATAAGAAATAGTAAGCGTCATCTTTTCCCATGTGCGGTGTTGCCGTGAGCAACAACAGGTTTTTCTGTTGATCGGCGATCCGTTCAGCAAGCTCATACCGCTTTGATTTACCTATTGTTCCATCTGGCTCATATCGTGCAGAAAGTTTATGTGCTTCGTCAAAAACAATCAGGTCATAGGGTTGCGCTTCAAAGAGGTATTCTTGCATCCGCTCTTGCCGTAGTGTATCAAGACTGATAATAGCTAAGCGATTTTCTGGATCAGCAAAGGGATTGGCATTTGCTGCATTAGCACTGGACAGAATGCGGAATTGGAGTCGAAAACAGACGCGTAATTCGCGTTCCCAGTTCCCGATCAGTCCCGCTGGTGGCACAATCAGCACGCGTTCAACTTGCCGTCGGAGTAACGCCTCTTGAATGTAGAGACCCGTCATAATTGTTTTGCCAGCACCGGCATCATCAGCCAACAAGAACCGTAACGGGTAATGTTTCAATAGATGTTCATAAACGGCAATAAATTGATGTGGTAACGGATCAATCAACGACGTTTCAGTCGCAAAAATCGGGTTAAACAGATAGGCGTGTTGAAGCCGATGTGCTTCGGCAACCAGTCTTACCAAATTGGCATCTGAACGAAAAGCATCGGACGCAAGTTCAAAACGAGATTGCAGTTCTTGAATAGAACAGGTCAACGAAACATCGTCATTCTCAAAATAGAGTTGGACAAACGTCCCGTGCGGTTCAACCCGACGGATTATCCTTTCGCTTCTTTGATGCGTGTCGATTAGCGATGTACCGGGTTGGAGATCATTGATATGAATTACGTCTGTTTGCTGTGCTAAGGAGTTCATTTCTACTGTCTGAAGATACCTTGTGCTTTAGATTAGAAAAGCGATCATGGCATATAGTTTACTACACTTCATGGTTTTGTGAAATAAAATTTAGAATAAAGCCAGAGCCTTGCAATTTAAAAAAACTACTGCGTTTCATGCTTTTTTCACAATCCGGTGCCGTTAGGAAACCGCACCTACCGGGTTTGGGGCGAAAATTAGAGTGAAGAATAGAAAATTGAACGAATCTGGAGTAAAGTCGTATCCAGGAGGTCGCCCCTACATGAAGGCATCAAACGTCTTTCACAGAATTATCATGTTGTTGAAAACAGAGGCACGAAGTTTTGTTCTTCTCGGCATGAACTTTGTGATATTACATCAATCTTGCACTCCAGTCTATCCTCTAAAAACTGTTGGAGCTTGATATAATCCATCAAATCGGCACTATCATCGAAATCTACCAAGAGATCTAGATCGCTGTCGGCGTGGAAATCGCTGCGTGTGTATGAACCGAAGATACCCTTGATCTCGGCTTTGTATTTCTGACGGATTACGTCCTGCATCTCTACGATTAGCCTTTTCAAGTTTTCAATCATGCTATGCTCCTTCAAATTGAGAATTGGGGTGGACGGCATACAGAGTATGCCTACTACTTTGGCTTACACGCGGCGTACGTCTACCACTTTGTGCTTTGGACAAGTGCTTCGACTTCATCAATCTCTTTTGGGACACCGTCCGTTAGGACTTCGCAACCGGATTCCGTGACGAGGATGTCGTCCTCTATGCGGACACCGATGCCTAAGTAAGCAGGCGGAACATTCTTTGTATCTTCGGCGACGTAGAGTCCGGGTTCAATCGTCATCACCATCCCTGGCTGGAAGGTTTTAAACTCGCCATCTGGTTCGCGGATACAGTTGACATCGTGTACGTCTAAACCGAGCATGTGTCCGATCCGGTACATGTAAAACTGTCTGTATTT
>JAAXHI010000179.1 GCA_012270875.1 Candidatus Poribacteria bacterium
AAATCGCGGGTATCAAATCCACGTTCAACGGAGATGACCTTGATGGCGCGCTCCATCGCTGCGTTGGCGACCTTGAGGATGCCGTCCGCGGCTTGTAGCGGTGGGATGCCGAGTTGCGCTGCAAATTTTTCAATGTGGGTGCTGGTCTTATCGACATCAAGGGACATCGCACCCCCTAAAAACTGGGTTGCAGCGATACGTCCCAAAAAGAGGTTCGCGTCGGTTACTGTGATGTCTTCCCCGTTGTTTCCATAGCAAATTGGACCTGGGGCTGCGCCTGCACTTTCGGGTCCAACGCGTAGGGCACCCCCCGTGTCCACAGTCGCGATAGAACCGCCACCTGCCCCGACGGTATGGATGTCAATCAGTGGCACTTTGATGGGGAGACCGCTAATCGTGCTCTCCGTCGTGAGTGAGATGCCGTGATTACAGAGGCTCACATCTGTTGAAGTGCCGCCCATATCAAATGTGATGATCTGGTTATAGCCAGCAGTTTTGGCGATTTGATACGCGCCGAGGACACCGCCAGCGGGCCCCGAAAGCACTGTGCGGATACCTGCCGATTCAAAGTTTTTAACAGAAACACAACCGCCATTGGAAAGCATCAAACGGAACGATTTTTTAATTTTTCCTTGCGGATAAGTATCGGCTGCTTGTTTGTTGACGTTTTGCGTGTTCGATTCGCTCTCCATTTCACTACGGGCTGCAGTTTCGTTAAACAAGTCAGAATTTGTCAGTGTGGAGAGATGGCGTTCTAAAGTCGGACGGATGAATGCGTTTGCAACGGTTGTACTAAAGCGCGCATACTCGCGGTATTCGGGCAAGACTTCGTGCGAACAGGAAACCGGTATCTCAAGTTGTGCAAGGTGTTCCGCAACGATCTGTTCGTTTTGCGGGTTAACGTAGGCGAAGAGGAAACAAATTGCGATGGCATCAAGTTCCAATGCGGCGAGATCGGAGGCGAGTATCTCCAAATCGGAGGGTTCAATTTCAGTTTGGATTTCGCCTGTGTGCAGTACCCGTTCGGATATACCGAAACGTCTGTCGGCAGATACGAGTGGTGCTGGACGTTCTACGAAGAAATCATAAAGACTCGGACGTGCCTGTCTGCCTATCTCTAAAATGTCCTCAAAACCTTTCGTTGTGACGAGAGCGATGTGTGCACCTTTGCGTTCAAGGAGCGCGTTTGTTGCGACTGTGGAACCGTGGACGATTTCCAACTGCTCAGCATCGGTATCATGCATCTGCAAAATTTCACTCACACCTTGTATCACGGCGTATGCTGGGTTTTGCGGTGTGGATAGGACTTTGTGCGTAAACAGGTTCCCGTTGATACGCATCACGATGTCCGTGAAAGTGCCACCTGTATCAACGCCTATACTCTTAATCATGGGGGTCTCTGCTCGATTATCTCCCATTGCTAATAAAAAACCTCAAACAACAACATTTTGTGGATTACCTTCCAGAAAAGCGATGATATTGTCCACCGCGCCTTCGTTAAGGAGTTCAACGCCTTCAGGGGTCATATCGGCACAATGCGGTGTTAGAATCACCTGTTCACATGCCAAGAGCGGATGGTTAGCAGGGAGGGGTTCTTGGTCATAAACATCAATCGCAGCACCACCGAGATGTCCACTGTGTAATGAACGGATCAGTGCGTCGGTATCAATCACACCGCCGCGGGCAACGTTGATTAAGAGCGCGCCCGGTTTCATCAAACCGAGTTCACGTTCACCGATGAGATGGTGACTCTCCTCTGTCAGCCTGACGTGTAGACTGACGACATCCGCAGTGCGGAGGAGTTCATCCAGAGAAACAAACGCAACGCCGAGTTCCTCTGCGCGTGCCGCTGAAGGGTTGTACGTCCATGCGATAACGTTCATCCCGACTGCTCGTCCGAGGCGCGCCATCTCTGCGCCGATATGTCCAGTCCCAATAACGCCTAACGTTTTCCCTTGTAGATAGATGTTGTCCATACGGGGCCATCCGCCTGATTTCATAGATGCCGTTAGGAACGCTGCCCGCTTGGCGAGTGCGAACATCAGTCCGAATCCGTGTTCCGCTACAACAGGCGCGGTACGTCCGGGTTGATTGCAAACGGTAATGCCGCGCGCCTTCGCCGCCTCAAGTCCAATCATATCGGTGCCGATAGAGCAGAGCGAGATTAACTTGAGTTTGGGAAGTTGGCGTAGGATTTCTGCGGGCCACTTGACGATTCCGCGTGAATTGATGAGGATGTCTGCATCTTCGGCACGGCGAATTTTCTCATCGTCAGTTTCAGGTCGGTCGGTGTAGAGTACAACATCGCCGTAGGGTTCCAAGCGTTCGAGATGCGGTGAGCCTTGGATTTGCGGTGGTAAATCACCGGGGACAACAATTTTGAATCTGTTCACAAACTATTCCTTTTTATTTATTCTGCACCCCAATCGTGCGTTTTTGTGCCGCCGTCATAGACAACGGCGTGTCCTGCTTCTACCAACGCCTCAGCCACATCAACAGACTCGCTATCTTTGAAACATATCACGTCCGCGACGATGCGACCTGCGTATTTATCCAACTCAGGATTCTGGATTACGAACCCGAGGGTGCCATCCGCCTTACTATTGTCAAGGAGGAGTTGTTTGAGAAAGTCCGTTGCGGCTGCTGCGCGTTCTTTTTCGCGTTGGATTGAGGCTTCGGTACGGTCACCACGGATCGGACGCGTTTCAGGTGTGTCTATCCCTGCGATTCTGATGTTTGTGATGCTATAGATGCCGTCGGCGCGACGCTCAATACCGGGCCAGAGGGTTAATTGCGCTTCACTGATTCCGGGTGTTGGGGAATGAAACGGATAAATCAGGATAGCCACATCTCGGATCGTGTCCCCATCGTAGACGTTATCAATACTATCAATCGTTCCATAATAAATAGGTGCGCTACTCTCAGGGAGGAGAACATCGGAGGTCTCACATCCCACAAGCGATAAGCATAACAGGAACGCTAAGGTTATTTTACTTAGAATTGCGCGAGGCATATCATACTCTGCGTGAATAGCACGGCGGCGCGTGTCTACTACTTTTAAAAACACTGACGATACAAAGCGACGATTTCTTCAGCAGTCGCTTGCCGTGGATTGTTTGCGGGACTTCCACTGGCAATTGCATCGGCTGCCATCTGTTCAATCACGTCCTCGAATTTTTCTTTCTCAATTTTATCAATTTCGCCGAGTCGCGGCATCTGAATATCGGTAACGAGTCGTTCTACGGCAGAGACAGCTGCGTCCGCTTGTTGCATCGGAGAGAGTCCGTCGATCGGTTCACGCATTGCCCGTGCAATATCTGCGAAGCGCGCTGGTGCGCCGACAATACTAAATGCCATCACATCGCGTAATAACACGGAGTTTGAGAGTCCGTGATGAACGTGGAAATACGCACCGATCGGACGGGACATACCGTGGACCAGAGCGACCGAGGAATTGCTAAACGCCATCCCTGCGATAGACGCGCCGATCATCATATCCGTGCGTGCGGGGATGTTTTCGCCATCCGCCCACGCCTGCCGTAGCGACCCCGAAATCATCTCAATCGCTTTCAATGCGAGCGCGTCGGTGATCGGTTGTGCGCGTTTGGAGATGTATGCCTCTATTGCGTGCGTCAATGCGTCAACACCGACTGCTGCCGTCAGATGCGGTGGTGTTGTCAGAGAGAGTAGCGGATCTACGAGTGCGACGTGTGCCAGTAGAC
The DNA here is from genome assembly GCA_012270875.1 of Candidatus Poribacteria bacterium. Classification (GTDB taxonomy): domain Bacteria; phylum Poribacteria; class WGA-4E; order WGA-4E; family WGA-3G; genus WGA-3G. The sequence continues at coordinate 3,723 of JAAXHI010000179.1, forward strand.
AAGCACTACTGAGCATCATCTTGACGTTCCGCTCGGTATCTGTAATAACGGTAACTTTGGAGACTTCGCTTCCCGTGCCGCCTGTCGTCGGTATCGCAATCAGGGGTGCGCCCGGATTCGGGATCTTATCCACACCCATGTAATCTGCAAAATCGCCACTGTTGGTTAGTTTCATGGCGATGCCTTTTCCACAGTCGATTGCGCTGCCACCACCGATGCTCACAATAATATCACATGCTTCGTCATCGTACTGCTTTAGCCCATCCCGCACGTTTTGTAAAGTTGGATCGGGTGTTACATCCGAAAAGCAGGTGCTACTTATGCCAGCAGCGTGTAAATTTTGTGCGATCTTATCGGCATACCCGATTTTGGAGATACCCGGATCGGTGACGATGAGAGCGTTCGTTGCACCGATCAGTTTCGCCTGTTCACCGACGCTCTCAGACGCGCCTTCGCCTGTGATTATTGTGGGTGGGAGTGTTAATGT
>JAAXHI010000123.1 GCA_012270875.1 Candidatus Poribacteria bacterium
TCATTCGGGATATGCACCCTGCACGTATAATCCGTCTGATTGAACAACTGCTGCGGTGTCGGTGTAGATGGATCCACACGATATTCTGTCAACGCTGCCTCATCAATCGTAACGCCTAACCCCGGCGAATCCGAAACCGCGATTGTCCCCTCAACCACCGGAAGCCGCGTTTCGAGCAGGTCCGATTCCCACAACTCATGACACGTAATCGCTGGCAGGTCCGCTTGCGATAGCACCGCACCGAGATGCACCGAGTACGCCGTTGTTATGCCCGTGCCAACCATCTGCAGCCAGTAGGGTTGATCAAACGAAGCACAGAGCGCGTTCGTCCGCCGCAACGAGTTCACACCACCACCGACAACAAACCCACCGCAACACCGTGCATGCAAACAGGATTCGTTGAAATGCTCAACAATCCGTTTCTCGACAGCCGCTTGCAATCGTGCTGCACCCTCTACATCCGTACCGAGATAGTACGGACTCTCATAGATAGCGACGTTCGGGTGTTTGTCTAACGTTTGTAAGACAGGGATAGCGTTATCCGCAGTCCGTAGGAACCCGTTGAAGTCGATGTCGAGTTTGTAGTCCGCGGGGACCGCATCACCGACAGCGTTCACCTGCGCGAAGATGTCGCGCCACGGGCGCGCTTTCAGTTTCGCAGAGGTGTATCCGCGTTTCACGGATTCTTGGACTTCCGCGACCCAATCCTCCGGCGGCATATCAATATCCCACCACGAAATCGGACACCTATCGCGAACCTTAGGCCCGATAAGTTTGTAGGCAGGCACATCCACAGATTTGCCGACCGCATCAAAAAGCGACATCTGGATGCCGAACCCGACGCTGTCATCGTTCATACATGCAAACGCGTTTTGTCCGATCAATTGCTCAATATTCGCCGATTCATCTGATAAATTTTCGCCGTAGCCGACAACGCCGTTGCTGAGTTCAACACGATAAACGTGGACCCGTTCACCGTGCGTTAATGCGCGGTGCATGTGCCGACTGACCCGTTCATGATAGAAAGGCACGTTCAATGGAATCGTTTCGAGGTGTTTGATGCTAAGCATAAATTCTCTCCTAAAATTGAGGATACGCTTTCACTCTGCGTCCGGACATTTTCATATCCACGATACACTTGCCCAAATTGTATCACATTTCCAAAATTACGGGTAAGAAATTGCTACAACACAACTGTGCATAAACTGTAATTTCTTGAAGAAGATCGAAACGATTTACAACTAATCGATAATTCCATAACGGACAGGTGGCAAGCAAGAAGGATTTCAATCCTGATTTTGACAACAGACAACGGTTGACATACCACCCGCTTTGTTGCTATAATATCCTTAACGTCTACAACTGTTTTCGTGAGTAAGGAGCAACTTTATGGCAAGGATTGAACCCTTTACTGTTTCAAATGAACGCTTAGATCAACCCGATAAACTCCAGGCGCAGGCGCGGCAAGATGGCTACCTCTTTTTTAGGGGCTTGATTGATGCTGATGCCATCTATAACTTACGTCAGGATTTCTTGGAAATCTGTCATCAGCACGGATGGGCAGAAGGCGGAGACGCTTTGATGGACGGTATCCGCACCGGTGGTCCCTATATGGAAGGCGATGACGGCTATTGGCCCGTGTTAGACGAGTTCCAGTGCTTGGAATCCTTCCACGCCTTCGCTCACCATCCAGCGATCATAAACATGCTCGACAAACTCTTCGGCGAGAAGACACTCGTGCATCCGCGGAATATTGGAAGAATTATGTTCCCAGAGAACACTAAATACACAACGCCTGCGCACCAAGATTTTATCCATATCCGAGGGACAGAGGAGACCTATACCGCGTGGATACCGCTTGGCGTATGTCCAAAGGAGTTGGGCGGATTGACAGTTCTCGCTGGGTCCCATCAAGGGGGTATATATCCTGTGAAACCGGCACACGGCGCGGGCGGACTCGGCATTGATACGGAGCCTTTGGAAACTGAAGGACTCTATTGGGTGGCAGGCGATTTTGAGATTGGCGACGCGCTTTTCTTCCACAGCCACGCCGTTCACAAGGCACTGCCGAACCAGAGTCCTAATCGGATCCGACTTTCGGTAGATTACCGCTATCAGGGATGCTCGAAACCGGTCACAGAAGGTTCACTTTTACCGCATTTCAATCGGATGGCTTGGGACGAAATTTATACGGATTGGAAATCCACGCAGTACCAATACTATTGGAACACCTTCGATCTAAATAGAGTTTAAAAGTAGTAGGCACACGCCGTGGGTTCTCCGTTCACACTTCTTAAAAGGGACAGAAATCAATTGACGCAATTGTGGGAAAGAAAATCTAATCTTCTCATCCGTTTTGTAGCGATATTAATCGGATGGAGTTACATCGCTATTTTACCTGTCGTCGCCGAAAACTATACCGGCGATTTCTTAACAAATGGTGTCGGCGGACGCGCACTCGGTTTAGGCGGTGCCTATGTAAGCATCGCTGACGATACAACCGCTGCTTATTGGAATCCTGCGGGTATCGCGAGTGTTACCGATAAGTATCAATTATGTCTCATGCACGCCGCGCGGCGTTCGGGGTTAGGCACGTTCAACTATGTCAGCGGCACCACGAAAATCCTCCCGAAACTCAACCTCGGACTGTCCTGGATTCGGGCAGGTGTGGATGATATTCCGATCTATCCGCTCGTTCCAGCCTTCGGTCCAAACATAACTGCCGATGAACGCCGGAATCTTGCCAAAAACCGACCCAGAGAATCCGACTTTACGCCAACGGGTTACCTAAACGACAGTGAGAACGCCTATATTTTGACGCTCGCCACACGCTGGATTGTCAGTCAAGCGTGGTGGGACAATTTTGGCAGGGATTCAGTGCCGCCGGAGTTTATGGTCGGCGTGAACACGAAATTCATTTCACAACGTCTCAGCGGCGGCGATCTCGACCTCTACAATTACGGGAGTTGGGGATACGGTTTCGATGCAGGTGTGCTTGTCCGGCTGCCAGACTTTAACGCACTTTTCGGATTGGAAAACTTCGGTAGCCTCTCCTTTGGCATGAACCTTCAAGATATTTCAAAGACAACCCTAACTTGGAATACCGAGTCCGCGCCCAAAGAATCTATTCCTGCGAATTGGAACGTTGGGGTAGCGTATGCCAACAGTCTTTTTAATCGGGAGTTGATTTTCTCCTACCAGTGGCAGCAACGCTATGGTGGGCAGATGCATCTCGGTGTCGAGTATCATATTAGCAAACCGTTGGCGGTCCGCGTCGGCTACCGCGACAGTCGCCTGACAAGCGGCATCGGCATCCAACTTCGCCAATTTCGGCTCGATTACGCGCTCCTCTTCGGCGACTTGATTAGCACACACTTTTTGAGTCTTTTATGGAATTTTTAAGGGTGATTTTACACACTCGGCTTCGACAAGTCTGGCTGATCGCGTAACAGGATCAGAAGCGGGGCAAGTATCAACGGAAGCATCACCAACCCGTCTAACACAATCGGCAAACCGTATTGATCCCCTAAAATCCCAACAATTTTATTCAATAATCCGCCGACACCCCACGCAGCACCCATCATTAAACCAGAGGCGATATTTTCGTGTCCGCGCAACATGATCTGCGCGAGAATAATGTTAACAGTGATGGAACTCGTGAGAATGACGTTGCCTAAAAAGAGGAGCGCGAGGAAACTGAACCCGTCAGTGTGTAACGACAAGTAAAGCAAGGGCGGGGCACCGAGCAGCGATACCAATAACAAAACGTAAGTGTTGACGCGATCCATCAGCCATCCACTTGACAAAATCCCCATTGACCCCGCGAAGATAAAGAGAGCGATGACCAGAGAACGTCCTTGGTCCGAGTAGTTTTGATCGGCTAAATGGACAGAAAGAAAGTTTTCTATACCCGTGAGTGTAACGGTTCGGATTGCCGCAATAATGAAGAGTACAATGAGTGGCAGCATACGCGGGGAAGCAACAGTCCAAAGCGGTTCTTGTGGTCTTCGTTCTTCGTTTGGCGTTCCGCGGGTGGAGGCAGTTAAATCAAGTTCCCTCTCAAATTTCAATACTTTCGGCACCAGCAATGCTACAAGGACACCCGGTATCATCTCCCAAACAAGGTATTCCAAGCCGAAACGGTACGGAATGAACAGCAGTACCAACGGACCGATCGCACGTCCAACGTTCCCACCTGTCAGAAAAATGGAGATCCCCATCCCCCGCTGCTCAGAAGCAAGTGCCCCCGCATAAGTCGTCGCTTGCGGGTGGAACGCAGCGATACCGATACCACCAATAGCCAACAGCAAGTATACATAATTAGGTGATGGCGCAAGCCATAATAAACTTAAACCGAGCGCACTAAACCCCACACCGATCGTCAGAAAATGCACCGTCTGCACCCGATCTGACAACCACCCAAAGAGTATCTGTCCGAATGAACTAAATATACTATAAATTGCGACGAAATTCCCTGCTAAACTGTTCCGTGTCGCAGCTGTGGCTAACTTGTCCAGCAGGAGCGGTTGCAGGTGTGAGAGAAGCGTCGCATAGGAATCGAGAACGGTATGTGATAACGTCAGGAAGTAGAACTGTTTCCGAGTGGAGGCTTTTGAGGAATCTTGATTGTTTTTCATGAAGTGAAATGAGACCACATTCCTATAGGGATCAAGCAATTATACGATAGACTTACATTATAGAATACATCCATCTAAAAAGCAAATCTTTTTTATCACTTTTCACGGTCTTGATGAAATCCGGTCAACCCAACCTACAATGCTGCCGACAACTGAATACCTTCCATTTACCCTTGACATTTAAACTTATAACA
>JAAXHI010000105.1 GCA_012270875.1 Candidatus Poribacteria bacterium
TATCCGTTAGCACAAAATGGGGCAATTAACAAACTATACATGCCATTAGACGGACCTGTTGAACCGATTTCTTACTAACATGAGGTCACTCTAAGAAGTTACGGCTATTTTTCAGGTTTCCAGTAGATGCTTATGTCAAACTTACGTTGAAGATTAAGCCGTTACGCGCCTATCGACGCTTCGCACATATCACTCTGAAGTAGCCATACCGAAACCGCTTGGACGATAATATGATTTGCGCGTTCGACAATCGGATTTAACGATGGGATATGGGCAAACATTTTTTCTGCTTGATGTTTCAAGTTTCCAATTGAAGGCATCTCAGGAATTTTCATTTCTTTCAGAAAAGCCTCAACCTCCGACTGACCGATACGGGCACGATTGCGGAGTTCTTCTAACTTTGGTGTCTGCTCCCACGCATTCAAGACCGCTTTGCCGATGTGTTCTATTGAGAAACTTGCAGCAAGTTGCTGGGCGGCTTTTTCGATAGTAACTAACGGTAATTTACGTTTACCTTCAACCACGTGTGCTGGCGGTAAACGGAGGTCCCAGACGATTCTAAAGACCGACAAAACTTTCAGAACATAATATGTGACATCAATTTGCCACCAATGAAAGCCTTGTGGCGTAGCACTTGGGAAGTGGTGGTGATTGTTATGCCATCCTTCCCCTAATGTAATGATCGCCAGAAACAGGTTGTTGCGGGAACTATCGCCGGTAACATACGGCTGTTTGCCGAACACATGTGAAAGCGAATTAATCGTAAACGTGCCATGAAAGAGGAGCACTGTACTCAGGAAGAAACCTACGAAAAGTCCCGACCAGCCTGCAACAGCCCAAACCAAAACACCTAATAGGATTGGTGGTAGTCTTTCCCATTTTTCTAACCAGACAAGTTCTGGGTATTTCCGAAAATCCTTAATTAAACTGAAATCTGCTGCCCGTCCCTGTTTGGAGAAAATCCAAAGCACATGAGAATACCAGAGTCCATGTTGAACTGGCGAATGTACGTCTTGTTCTGTGTCGGAGTGTTTATGGTGATAACGATGTGTCGCTGCCCACCATAGCACACCGCGTTGTGCTGAACTCTGACCGAGAAACGCCAAAAAGAATTGGAATCCACGGCTTGTTTTAAAAGATCGGTGCGAGAAGTAGCGATGGAACCCCGCCGTAATTCCGAACATGCGGATAACGTACAATGCGCCACATATAATCCAGTCGATGGGTTGAACATCTACCCAGAAAATTGCGAGACATGCGAGGTGAACGGTTATAAACGGTAGAACACGAGGGTGGATAATGTCCGCCGCATCGGCTGGACTTTTAGAGTATGGTTCTTTTGACAATTATATCCTCCTTGCTATGTATAGTGGTTAGGTGCGTCTAATTATGTTATTCTAAGCGCGCATCAAGGAAACATCAAGACGCGCGTCAGAGGCTCTGATAGCGTATCAGAATATTATTAAGTATACTACATTTTACTGAGAGAGTCAAGCACCCTATTTTCCGCGCAGGGTTAACAAAATACCCCAAACCCAAGAGGTGCTTTGGGTTTGAGGCAACAGGATTTCACAAATTAGGAGGTCGAACACTGATTCCTACTTCAGAATGAGCATTTTGCGTGTAAGTGAAACATCATCCGTCTGCAGTTGATAGAAATAGACACCGTTGGCGACATTTTCGCCTAAACCGTTGCGATCGTCCCAATACGCTGCACGGTTTTTGTTGGTATAATAGCCTGCTGTTTGATGTCCAAGTGCCAACGTCCGAACGAGAACGCCTTTCGCATCGTAGATGGTAATCTTCACATCGCTGGCGTTCGCTAACTGGTAGGGTATCCATGTCTCCGGGTTAAACGGATTCGGATAGTTCGGCAATAGCACAGTCTTTTCTGGGAGAACCGAGGATAAAAGTGCCTCTAACACCTCGATAGCACGGCGAAAGTCTGGACTGCCATCGTCAACTGCTTTAACTTCTGCCAACCAATTCTGAACCTGTTCAGTAGTTGTACCGTGAATCGCAGGTGCAGCTGCCGATCCGTCTCCGATAGCATTAGCGACCTGTACTAAATCCAAAATGTCAATAACACCATCGGCATTGATGTCTGCGTTTAGTTCCGCATCCGCGGCACCTGGATGCCCGATTGCGTTGGCAACGATCACTAAATCCTGAACGTTAACGGATCCGTCTTGATTGACATCCGATTGGAGATAGGTCGGGGCATCATTCACTTCAAATCGGACTATCTCCGTGAAATCTGCGCGAAGGTGGTTCTGTGCTTTATCGGCTACTGTCATCTCAGCAAGTCCCCATGTGCCCGGAGCACTCCCTACAGGCAAGATAATTGTTTGATGATAGGTTTGATAAACAGTCGGATCTCCATCAAAATAGATTTTGTAATGATCAGCATTTGAAGTCCAATGCCCATAATGGTGCGTGATACCTTGTGGATCGCGTAAAAACAAATCCGAGCTCGAATATCCGCTGATATCGTCCTTGACTCTAAACGTAATATCTACACGGGTTTCACCGTTTGGTGCTTCTGGGTGGGTCGGTTCTGCCTGAATTGTAATCCGATTTAAATCAAGGACGGGCGGTGTACTATCTGGATTCGTTGTTACGATGTCAATTGTAGCAGGAAGTTCATCAATAATTTTTCCCTCATCTCTCAAGGCATGTCTTGGATCAGTGAAGTAGACACCACGAGAATTTAACGCGACATCCTTCATCAAAATATAGTTAAGTGTATAGGTCCCGCCTTGGAAGTAGTCAGGAAAGATCAACCCAACACTCGCTTCACCTGTCTCTGGATTATATTCTCCCCAACTTTCACGACGGGAATAGGTGCTTCTGTTCTGATCGTTCATTCGTGCATAGACACTTTTTATCCCATTTTTTTCAATAAGTTTCCAATGCGCGGTAACAATTTGATAGGCTCGACCTTCTTCAGTAGTCGCTTCTGATAAAGTGAGTCGCATTGAGTTTGGAACATATTCCGGTGGTTCGCAATCTGCAAGTGGGTTATCAATATAAAGTTTCCAGCCATAGTCAGTTTGAGATTCATGCCGCTCATTACCTTGGGCATCCCGGATACGGATAGCGTCAGGTTGCCAATAACCGTTCACTGCATAACGTGATAACGTTGCCTGTCCGCGCAAGATGTGTCCAGAATCAACCTTTATTCCGTTAGCATCAACTGGAGACATCCATGCAAGATCAAAAAAGGTGCCTTTTTCACTAAAAACCCTGATATTTGCTGATTGCGCAGCATCCAAGTGGCTCTCACCATGGATTTCAAGTTCTACTGTTATGCGTTTATCTGCCTCAGGTTCACCCTCAACCTGTATATCAATGCGTGTGATCTGTCCCGGGTATACGTAATCAGGGTAGAGGTTATAGACTTCAAAAGTCAAGACTTCTCGTATCTTTGAGATATAGCGGGTGCCGTGCATAACTCGGTTCTGGATGAATTCATACTTGGCAGGTGACCGTGAACGCAACTTGTCAGGATTCACAATGTAGTAACTGATGCTCTCCGCCATATCTTCATTTGGGTTCACGCCGTGTGCATAAGCAGAGACGAATTCGGTCTGTTTGGTTGTTGACCAACCGTCTTTGTCATCAGGATTTTCATACCAACCGCCAAGTTCAATCCAATCCTGTCTGAGTTGTTCATCAAAGAGGTGTTCCCATAAAAAATGTGCCTTCTCGTGCAAGATTAAGCGGTGAAGATAGTCAAGGCCTTGCCCTTTAAACGCAGATTCCATAAATTCGATGTAGCCTGCGCTGGTCCATGCGACAGCAGGCGCGCTTGGATAGAGCGGATGGGGTGTCCCGTCCAGACGTCGGACGATATATTTCAGTCCGGGCGTTTTTAGCATTCCAGATGGAAACTCTTCAAGCATAGAAACGAGTGCTATAAGCTCCTCATTTTTGAATTCAGAAAAACGACCCGCGTGTTCACCGGTGGTGTACCGTGTGAGTTCGGTATAATCTGGCACATTTATACTGACTGCATAACGTTCACGCAATATCCGTTCAAGTGCGTACCTGTCTACGCCATCGTCGGTCACAAACCGAACTACAGCGTGGTGAAGTCGTTTGGAGAAATATTTACCCCGCACCCCTTCAATTTCTGCTAATAACGGGGTCGCATGCACAAAAACCGATTCAGGAATGGTGACAATTCGCTGTCCATCGCGGTATTCTACTGAAAGGTCATCTTGGATATGACGGTCACTTAACCGCCAAACAGAGGATGCCACGCCAGGGGCACCGTCGTATAGGTTGTTTGTTTCTTGAGGTATGGATTCAAAGGTCTGGAGCAGCCTATAGGCATATCCCGGATCCCATTCGGGTCCCAGGTGTACGGAGTACTTCCGCAGCAGTGCTAAAGAGGCACTGTGGGATGGAACTTGTATCTGTTCGTCGAGCAGGGTTACTTCTACAGGCTCAATGACGGTTGCACTTTCGCTGCCTTCTGGTGTCTCATCCATCTCCCAATGGTAAATAAACGCTTCACTTACAGAAATAATACTACCAAAAAGGGTGAGAAAAGTGAGTGCCCCAATTACAAGTGTAATTCGTTCAAATGCGCGTTTCATATTACGTCCCGTCCCGTTTTTTTGACGTTGTAGTGAATTCGCTAACCATTTACGATACATATTTCGGAAGAGGATTTTGAGAGTTTCTTTCTAATGATCAATTATATTTAATTATATGCGATTAAAAATGATTTATCAAGTTAAAATCTTGTTTTTGCTTGGGTTAGCGATAATAAAATTAATTTTTTACAATTTTTCAAGAAAAATGGTGAAAAGGTGGAGATGGGGCAAAAGGCAGGACTTTAACCCGAAACACGCGCTGGTCGCATTCCTATTTTCAAGGTTTTCTACACCTTGAAACACAATGCAGGCGCGTGTTCGCGGGGGTTTTGTTTTCAAAGACAATAATTCTTGCGGACTCTATTGATTTTCACGCAGACGCGCTTCTAATGCTGCCAATTCATCGGATAACGCCTCAGGCAGTTTTTCTCCGAAACGTTCGTAATGCTCGCGAATCAATGCGATCTCGTTGAGCCATTCTTCGACATCAACGTACAGCAGTTCTTCCATCTGATCGTCCGTTACATCCAATCCGCTGGTGTCAACCGCACCCTGTGCCGGGGTATAACCAATCGGTGTCTCAACCGCTTCACCCTTGCCAGAGACACGGTTTACGATCCACTTGAGGACGCGGCTGTTGTCGCCAAAGCCGGGCCAGAGCCATCCGCCATCGGCATCTTTACGGAACCAATTGACATAGAAGATTTTCGGGAGTTTGCTGGCATCCGTGCTTTTACCCATTTCCAACCAGTGTGCGAAATAATCACCCATGTTGTAGCCACAGAACGGGAGCATCGCCATCGGGTCGCGTCGGAGTTCGCCGACTGTGCCAGCCGCTGCCGCTGTGCGTTCAGAAGAAGCGATGGAGCCGATGAAGGTACCGTGTTGCCAATCAAACGCTTCAAACACGAGCGGGACTGTCGTAGCACGTCGTCCGCCAAAGAGGATCGCCGAGATTGGGACACCGTTCGGATTTTCCCAGTTCGGGTCGATGATTGGGCATTGTGCAGCAGGGGTTGTATAGCGTGAATTTGGGTGTGCAGCCGTCTTTTCATCACCGGGATGCCACTCTTCGCCGAGCCAACTCGTGAGTGTTTCAGGGGGTTCTTCGCTCTTCTCTTCCCACCAGACATCGCCATCTTCCGTGAGGGCAGCGTTTGTGAAAATAGAATTGGATGCAAGTGTGTACATCGCATTCGGATTGGTGTCCATTGACGTGCCGGGTGCGACACCGAAGAACCCTGCTTCGGGGTTAATCGCGTAGAGCCGTCCATCTTCACCGAATTTCATCCATGCGATGTCGTCGCCGATCGTCTCTGCCTTCCAACCGGGTAGCGTTGGTGTAAGCATCGCGAGGTTCGTCTTACCACAAGCACTCGGAAACGCTGCGGCGATATACGTTTTCTCGCCTTCAGGACTCGTCAGCCCCAAAATGAGCATGTGTTCTGCCATCCATCC
>JAAXHI010000320.1 GCA_012270875.1 Candidatus Poribacteria bacterium
ATTTATGAAACACCCTCAATTAACTAACAAGACACTCTTAACCGGTGCGCATCCAAGGCGCACCTACCACGGAGTGTCTACACGTTTTGATAATACACTAAAAATGAAAAACTTAGGCAGTGTCAATCGAGAAAATGCTACCACCATCGACCAGATTTATTCTCGTCAGTAAAAACGAGTTTTGTATAAATCCGTTTCAATAACTCCAAAAATCGCTTTGGAGTGAAGTATCCTAATACAACGCTCTGGTCCTAAAAACTTAACTATCGCCTATTTTTCCATAGTTAGAAGCCGTTGTCAAGTAAAAATTTGAAGTACCCACATGTCCTCATATTATAAATCCCCTAAATCCCCTTATCAGGGGACTTTAAGGTGGAATGCGTAAGTCCTAATTAAAATACATCCAACACTTCTGCCGTTTTTTCACTGATAACCGCAATTGCGATGATACCGCGACTGTGATTAGAGAAACTGACGATCCACGCGCAACCTTGAAAACGTGGGTAGGCATGAACGCCGTTTTGATCTGCTAAAGCCGCTTTGATCCGTGCGTCTGATTTTGCAATCTGAAGGATTGCGTCTGCTTCTCGCTGAAAAGAAAAACTCTGAATGGCAAGTGAATGTAGAATTTGCTTGCCTCTGTTCACCGCTGGTGGTAATGTCTTTGGTTTCTGCTGTGCGAGATTGCGGAGGTGAGATGCATACGCCTGATATGCCTTTCGATGTTTTTCGTAGTTTCTGAGTCCGTAAGCGATTGGTATTTCTTCATATTGTGTGGCGCACATTGCCGCCGCATCCGCTTCAAGTTGGAGTGCCTTTACATAATCGCCTTCCTGCTCTGCTAATTCCCGTTGTTTCCTGAAAAATGTGGGATAGATGCCAAACTCGTAAAACCGATCAGGGTAGCGAGGGAGCCATGTCGCGATAAATTTTGCTATATTCTCACGCTCGGCATCCAGTACGGGTTCCGGGGTTTCTGATGTCTGCCAAGCAATTCTGGCACGCTTGCGGTGGTATTCATATTGCCTCTGAATTTCGCGCGCCTCTTTTTCTGCGCGCGCTGCCCACTTCTCGTATCTGTGCCGTTTGTAGTAGTCATGGGCAATTTCGTTCATCGGAACGGAGATACGTGTGAGACATTCTGCTGCGGCTTCGTGCCAGAGTGCAAGTTTGCCGAAGTCTCCAGATCGCTTGTGGCGTTTGATAAAGACCTCCGCAGTCGCTGTGCCTTCACGGATTGCTGGACACGGCTGCGCAATTAACAAGAAAAGAGGCAAGAGCAATAAGGTACGAATCAAGCTGTGTTCTCCTGTATACTTTCAGGTGGACGGCACGCGGCGCGTGCCTACTACTTCAACATAAAGCGGACGGTACCGGAAAACGTTTCATCGGATGCAAGCACAATTACACCTGCTGGAATGCCGCGCGCCTCAAGGTTGATCGCATCTGTCGGACAGGTATACGGCTCAAAACAGATGGCATCTCTATCTGGCGGTGTATAGACAACGAGTTCTCTGAAGTGTGCATCTGATTCCATTACCATCCCGTATCCAGTATCCCGATTTTCAATCAGGCATCGACTTACGCCATCAACGAATTGAACGTCCGTAAAGACGTGATCAAGTTTCAGTTTTGCGAACGGCTGCCCACTCTGCAGATCCAATGTCCCGCTAACATCGTGCTGCTTTCCCGTTGGTACGAGGACTTCATCGAGTTCCCAATACTTAGCGGCAGGGACGGTAATCACTGCTTCTGATGCATCCGCTTCGGTGCCGAGGTCTACGCTAAAATATGGGTGAATACCGAAGCCCATCGGCATATTCCGATCACCTGTATTTTTAATAGCAATTCCCATCGTTAACACAGTGTCTCTGAGGGTATAGGTAATCTCAATTTTAAAGGGAAATGGATACTGGCGGACGACATCGGGAAAATCTTGAGAATTGAGCGAACACACCAGTGTCGCGCCGTTTTCATCAGCGGTATGGCTTTCGACCTGATACGGTTGATTCAACAGCAAACCGTGGATTGTCGTCGGAGATTCGGGTGCTTTGTCAAACTGATAGGTCTTTCCCTCAAATTGCCATGTGCCGTTCCGGATTCGGTTGGGGAAGGGGAACAGAATTGGATTGCCGTAAGCGGTCGGACGTTCCTCTAATGTTGCCAGGTCCGGCGGTGCGTCTATCAAATTTAACCAAGTGTCCCCATTTGCTACCTTGAAAGCATAACAGTTATTTCCGAGTGCGGGTACGATCTCAGCAACTGCTTTCTCACTTTGTTGGATGTAGTAAACTTGGAAGCCGTCAACCGTTTTTACCGCTACGGAATATGTTGTATTCGCCATTGTTTTTACTCCATCTGCATTTGCAAGTATCGTTGAAAAGAAAAAAAGGACACAACCGATTCCTATGCGGAGCGTGTGCCCCCAAGTCCTTATGGGTTGATGCAGCGAAAAAATGTGGATTTCCATTGTCTACCCTCTATTAACGTGAACTTGAAAAAAGTATTAGAAACCGGGACGGACGCAAATTGTGCGAAAAAGGGACTGATTTCGGTGATTTAACCCCCTAAATCCCCCTTATCAGGGGGACTTTAAAAGAAAATGGGGAAATCCTAAATATTTAGCAAACTCACGTCCTATTATGTTTTCGCGCACCAGTGAATACCGCGTTGCAGTACCTCTCGGAAGTTAGGGTTAGAAAAGGTTACATCGTCGTGTCCGCTCTGGAAGCAGAAGATACGAGATTTTCTGTATTCACGCGCCCAACCGAGTACATTCATGCTGTTCGGGTGATCAACCGTTAAAAGAATTGAACTATCATCGCCAGCGGATTCCATGGTATACGTTTCATCACCCATCTCCCACCCGGTGAGTCCTTCGGTGATCGGATGGTTTGCCTCAGCGATTTGTACGTGGAGTGTTTGTCGTGGATAGTATCCGAATTCGCCACGCTCATCAACCCCGCACATTTCAGAATAGGCATCCCATTCAGGAAATGCCAAGATGGCGTGATGTAGAATTACCATACCCTGTCCACGCTCCGTCAAACCGAGAATAGCCTGCGCTTGTGCATCTGTCGGATGGGGACGGTGAAAGTTGTAAAAGACAACAGTATCGTAGTCCTTCTGGTCCGGGTCTTCTACAAAAACATCCAGATCTTCTCGGACGAATTGGATACCTTCCATACTTTCAAAAACTGCGTCAAATTGCTTTTCTTGAAATCCGTGTTCACCGGTTACGACTGCGATTTTCATTTTTTTAGGTTTCCTTGCGGTTCGGTGCGGCAGATCAGGTCTAATCCGTAATTGCCTGATAGGTTAGCACTCGGAATTGGGCGTGGAATGGGGAATCGCCAATTAATTGTGTCATCAGAATACCAATCAAATCTTCAACGGGGTCAATCCAAAACGTCGTACTTGCGAGTCCGCCCCAACTGTAGGTGCCTTCGGAACCCAGCGTGTGGGTATCAGCGACATTGGTAACCACAGCGAACCCAAGCCCGAAACCGCATCCCGTTCTTTCAAGGGGTTGCCAATCGTCAGAGATATGATTCATCCTGATGAGTTCGACTGTTTTGGTTCCGAGCAGGCGCACGCCATCCAGTTCGCCATCGTTGAGCAACATCTGGCAGAAACGGAGGTAGTCCGCGGCGGTTGATAGCAGTCCTGCGCCCCCGGAGTGGAAGAAACTCAGCGGTCCGCTCGCAACCGGAGCGTTTTCAAGTACCTGAATACCGCCATCTTCCGCGGGTTCATATAACGTCGCATATCTATCAGCCTTTTCGTCCGGCACCGAGAAAGCGGTATCGTGCATACCTAACGGATTTAAGATTCGGGTCTTCAAAAATTCCTCAAACGGCATACCAGAAACGACTTCTACGAGGTAGCCGAGGACATCGGTAGACATACCGTAGTTCCATGCATCACCCGGATGGTGAAGGAGCGGTATATTTCCGAGTTCTTGCGCCATATTTGCGAGGTCTCCACCGTAGAAATCCGCTGCTTTATATCGGTCATTAATGGGATGTTCCCAGTCTCCACCGTAGATAAGTCCGGAGGTATGTGTGAGCAGATGCTTGATTGTCATATCGGGTTCAGCATCAACAATAGCTTCGCCGCCTTCAATGTAAACCTGCATATCCTTGAAAGCAGGAATAAGTTCTGAGACAGGAGTGCCGAGTTGAAAATGCCCTTCTTCGTAGAGCATCATGACCGCGATGCTGGTAATCGGTTTCGTCATTGAATAGATGCGGAAGATGGTGTCAAATTCTACGGGTTTCGCAGTAGCAACATCTTGCGTGCCGAACTTTTCAAGATGGACAAGTCTGCCTTCACGCGCGATCATTGTCAATGCGCACGGGATTTTTCCGTCGTCAACCCAGCGTTGCATGACTGGGGCAATACGTCCTAAACGCGAGGTTGACATGCCGACATCTTCAGGCACGGCTCGCGGTAATCCTTCATACATTGTCATCAAAAACTCCTATAATGTGGCTGTCAGCCATCAGCCATCAGCATGAGGATGTTGGTTCACGAGAAATCTCTTTACTGATTGCTGATGGTCTCCGATAGCCGCCGGCTACCATTACTCAGTCAGTGCTTGATAGGTCAAAGTTCGGAATTGGGCTTGGAATGGAGAATCGGCACCGACCAATTGTGTCATAAAAACACCGATCAATTCTTCAACAGGATCAATCCAAAATGTGGTGCTTGCCATGCCGCCCCAACCGCAGGTGCCTAAGGAGCCGAGCGTGTGCGTATCAGCGACATCGGTGACAACAGCGAACCCAAGTCCAAAACCGGACCCTGTTCTCTGATTCGGTTGCCAATCGTTAGAAATATGGTCCATCGTGATGAGTTCGACGGTTTTTTTCCCGAGCAGCCGTACACCATCAAGTTCACCACCGTTGAGCACCATTTGGCAGAAACGGAGATAATCTGTGGCAGTGGATTGTAACCCTCCGCCACCAGAATGGAAAAAACTCAGGGGTGCGGTTTCAGCATGGACATTCTCAATTTGCTGAAGATTACTGTCTTCCGCGAATTCATATACCTTTGAATATCGGTTAGCATTTTCAACTCGCACTGAAAAACCGGTGTCGTTCATACCTAACGGATCAAAAATACGGGTTTTCAAAAACGTCTCAAACGGCATCCCAGATACGACTTCTACGAGGTAGCCGAGGATATCGGTGGACATACCGTAATGCCATGCGGTACCTGGCTGGTGAAGGAGTGGAATATCTCCAAGTTTTTGTATCATGCTTACGAGATCGCCGCCGTAGAGATCTGCGTCTTCATATCGCTGATCGATCGGGTGATCCTCCCTATCGCTTTCATAGATGAGTCCAGCGGTATGTGTGAGTAGATGTTTTATCGTCACCTCGCGTTCGGCATCAACAATATCACTGCCATCCTCCGTATAAACCTTCATATCCTTGAAATATGGAACAAATTCGGAGACAGGTGTGCCGAGTTGAAAATGCCCTTCTTCGTAGAGCATCATCACAGCGATACTGGTAATCGGCTTCGTCATGGAATAGAGTCGGAAGATGGTGTCAAATTGTATGGGTTTGGCGGTGGCGATGTCCTGCATGCCGAATTTTTCAAAATGGACGAGTTTACCACGACGCGCGATCATGGTCAATGCGCAGGGGATTTTTCCGGTGTCAACATAGCCTTGCATGATCGGTGCTATGCGCGCTAACCGCGAGGTTGACATGCCGACATCTTCAGGCACGGCTCGCAGTAATCCTTGATATGTTGCCATTCAGTCTCCTATATTAGCCATCAGCGGTCAGCGATCAGCAAAGAGATTTGTGGTAAACATGTGGCGCGTGCGTGCCACATGCTGAAAGCCGATAGCCATTACTCAGTTAGTGCCTGATAGGTTAAGACTTTAAATTGCTGTTGGAAAGGAAAACGGTTATTGAGGAGTTGTGTCATAAGCAAGCCGATCAATTCTTCCTGCGGATCAATCCAGAAAGTGGTAGCCGCGGCACCGCCCCAACTGAAATTCCCTACCGAGTCCAGAATGTTTGGCGGATTTTTCCGCGTAACAACCCTAAAACCGAGTCCAAACCAATCATCGTGGTGTGGGTATCGCATCAGTTCAACGGTTTTCTTACCCAATATACGGACACCGTCGAGTTCCCCGCCGTTGAGCAACATCTGAGAAAACCGCATGTAATCTGCAGCAGTTGAAACGAGTCCGCCACCACCTGATGGAAAGAAACTGAGTTCATCCTTAGCGAGTGGTGCATCGCCTCCTACGCGTTTCATTAGGCTCTCTCTCCTGTTGTGCCGATACAGTGTGGCAAACCTATCCGCCTTCTCCGATGGGACTGAAAACGCTGTGTCTACCATACCGAGCGGTTTAAAGAGACGGGTTTGGAGGAATTCCTCAAATGGCATCCCAGCGACCACTTCCACGAGATAGCCGAGGACATCAGTAGATACACTATAGGTCCACCTTTCACCCGGTTCGTGAACGAGCGGAATCTTACTGAGTTTTTCCACCATATCCGCCAAGGTTGAGCCGGGTTCACGGATTTTTGCTTCTCTATAAAGTGCATCGACAGGTTTATTACCCCAACCGTAAGTTAACCCAGCGGTATGCATGAGGAGATGCTTGATTGTTATCTCCTTCTTTGCATCCAAGATTTCCGTCTGGTCTTCGTTGTAGACCTTCATATTTTTAAATTCAGGGATAAATCTGGAGACCGGCGTGCCGAGTTGAAAACGTCCCTCTTCGTAGAGCATCATCACTGCGACACTGGTAATCGGTTTAGACATGGAATAGATACGGAATATTGTATCGGATTCAACCGGTTTTTTATTTTCAACATCCCGCATACCGATGGTTTCAAAATGGACGATCTTCCCGCGTCGCGCCACGACCGTTAGGAATCCGGGTAGGTTTCCAGCATCGACATAACCTTGCATGACAGGCCGGATGCGTTCGAGACGGTCAGCAGAGACACCGACCTCTTCCGGTATTGCCATCGGAAGCCCTTGCCTGAAGGCGAGGGTGGTGATACAGAAAAGTAGTAAACATATACACGTAAATTTTCTCAATCTGTTCTCCTTTTTTATTCAACGAGTGCCTGATAAGTTAGCATTTTAAACTGATGGTGGGAAGAGGACACGTCACTGATCTGCGTCATGAGCAAACCGATCAACTCCTTTTCGGGATCAATCCAGAAGATGGTACCGGCGGCACCGCCCCAACTGTAACTGCCTACCGACTCCGGCGTGCCTTTCGGTTCTTTATCATCGGAATCTTTCGATTCCTTATCGTTTACGATAGAAAAACCGAGTCCAAACCAACCATCATGATGTGGGTAGCGCATGAGTTCGACCGTTTCTTCCTTTAATATGCGGACACCTTCAAGTTCGCCACCATTGAGCAACATTTGACAAAATCGCATGTAGTCTGGAGCCGTTGAGACAAGTGCGCCACCGCCTCCTGGAAAGAAACGGACCTCACCGTTCGTGAGCCGTGGATCTTTCTCAACACGTTCCAACTTCATTTTTAGGGCTTTATCCGCTTTCATCTCCTTTTCTTTTTTTACAGCAGTGTCCTGCTTTTTTTCTTTGTCTTTATCACCTTTCATCCCGCCTTCTTTGTTAAGTTCATAGAGTGCGGCAAACCTGTCTAACTTCTCTAAAGGCACTGAAAATGCGGTATCAACCATACCGAGCGGTCTAAAGAGCCGCGTTTGGAGGAATTCTTCAAACGGCATCCCGGAAACCACCTCTACGAGGTAGCCGAGTACGTCAACAGACACACTGTAAGTCCACCTTTCACCCGGTTCGTGAACGAGCGGAATCTCGCTAAGTTTCTTCATCGAATTTGCGAGTGTTGTGCCGGGCTGAAAAAGGTTCGCTTCCCTATAGCGTTTATCGACCCGCTCACCGCCCCAGCCGTAGGTTAACCCTGCGGTATGTGTGAGAAGGTGTTTGATCGTTACCTCGTTCTTCGCGTCCAAGATTTCCGTCTGATCCTTGCTGTAGACCTTCATATTTTTAAATTCAGGGATGAAATCGGACACGGGGGTATTGAGCTGAAAATGTCCCTCCTCATAGAGCATCATCACTGCGACACTGGTAATCGGTTTAGACATCGAGTGGATACGAAATATTGTGTCTGCTTCAATAGGTTTATTATTTTCAATATCCCGCATGCCGATGGTTTCAAAATGAACGATTTTCCCATGTCGCGCCACGACGGTCAGAAACCCTGCTATATGTCCGTCATCAACATAACCTTGCATCACAGGACGGATGCGTTCGAGACGGTCAGCGGAGAAACCGACCTTCTCTGGCACCGCTATCGGAAGCCCTTGCCCGAAGGCGAGTGCAGTGATGCAGAAAAGTAGTAAACATGTAGACGTTAATTTTTCCAATCCATTCTCCTTCTTTCATAGGACTTACGCATTTTTTCATGAAATCCTACACAAACTCCGCCTGCAAAGGAGTTTGTGTAAGTCTTGTTTCAAATCTATTGTACTTGTTTAATATATCCCCAGCGCGTTTCGAGTTTACCACTGGGTTCAACGTTGAGAATTTGTGCTAATCCGACATCCATTGCTTCTTGAATTTCATCTTCGGTTCGTGCGACATTGGAGATGCGTATCTCTTCAATGATCCCTTTCAATCCATTTGCGTTATCAAGATTCGGCACACCGATTGTAATTGGATCGCTGCTCTGAAATGACTGTGCATTGGGAGCCTCGGTCTCTAATTCACCATCGACGTAAACGCGTCCCATCTTGCCATCATAAGTAAAGGCGAGATGATGCCACTTGTTATCCGTGATGTCGGTTTTGCCATTTATATTGAAGGCGCACCCACCATTTGCGCCGATCTGTGCGTGCAAAACGCTCTGATCTACATGAACCCA
>JAAXHI010000480.1:0-4576 GCA_012270875.1 Candidatus Poribacteria bacterium
TTTTCAATCTCAAGAACATCGTCTGACGGTCTACCCTGATCTACGTCCACCCAATCATATTGTTGTGTGCCGGTAAGTCCCGCGCGGTTCGTCCGGTATCTGTCGCGCCATTCAGCCGTGAGATTCAGGAAACCGGATTCGCCGACTTTCATACCGTAGTTCGCGTTACCGTTCCATGTATCGCCATCGCCTTCGTAGGTCTGTCCCCAGTAGACATCAGCATTGCCTGTATCAACATCGTCTTTGAGCACGATATTGATAACACCCGCAATAGCATCGGATCCGTATTGCGCCGCCGCACCATCGCGTAGCACTTCAATCCGTTCTATCGCCGCAGATGGAATCGCATTAAAATCTGTGCCAGCAGTCCCACGGCCCACCGACGTATTAACGTGCAACAAGGCACTCTTGTGGCGACGTTTGCCGTTAACAAGCACAAGCGTTTGGTCTGGTCCTAAGCCACGCAGCGTCGCCGGACGCAGCGCATCTGTACCATCACTAATCGTTGAACTTGAGAAATTGAAGGAAGGAACTAACATCTGAAGGACACGACCCGTCTCAGATTGACCCGTAAGGCTGAGTTGTTCTCTATTAACCACTTCTATCGGCACGGGTGCCTGCAGTGCTCTTCTGCCGATACTACGGGTACCCACCACTACAACCGCTTCAACGGTTTGGATCGGGGCAAGTACGACCGTCACTTCAGTCTGTCCAGCAGTTATATTAAGCCGTTTGCTCGAAAATCCGATTGCTATTACGGTCAGTGGATGCGTACCTGTTACATCACTAAACATAGCGTTTCCAGATGCGTCTGTCGTCTCTTCTTGGGTTCCAATTTGTACTTTTGCCTCTGGAATCGCATTTCCATTCTGATCTTGAACGACTACCTTAAGTGCTTCAGCACTCACAGCCATCGGCATTACTGAGGCAATTCCCAATAAAATTGCTACAACACACCAGAAATACCGTTTATTATCTGAAATTGACATTCTCTAATTGATGCCTCCTATGTTGGAAGTAAAATATCTAATCATTATTTTTATAGGACTTACGCATTTTCTCTTAAAGTCCCCCTGATAAGGGGGATTTAGGGGGTTAAATCAGCAAAATATACCGTTTCCCCATTCAATTTGCGTAAGTCCTGTTTTATTTGTTAATACGTTTTAATTATGCATTATTTTTCTCACAAAATGCAAATCAATTGAAGTAAAATAGGGAATCGCAGTGCCATTCAGATTAACGCTCACTACGAGGCAAACTGAAAACTATTCCCCCGACTGCTGCTGGAACCGACGACGCATACACTGAATGCCTCTGTAGGGAATCACTTTTTTTCACAATAAACTCTATTTTTATGCTAAAATCGATGCAGACCATAATAATTTGAGGGTGGTGCATAAATATCTCGTAGGGGTTGGGTCTTCCAACCCGTCCGATGCGCGCATAGCAGCTCTGATAGAGGGCGAGGCAACCTCGCCCCTACGGTCGTCGCATACCCTAACGTTTGGAATAATGAACCACCCTCAATAATTTATAAGCTGATAGGCAGAATCTTTGTGGTTTGACAGTGTCCTTGACCCCTCAAAAGTCTATTTTGATGGCAGAGAATGGAATGGAAACCGAATCGTTAAAACGCATGCACGGCTTGATGATGAACTACCCATTGACGCTCGCGCAGATTATAGAACATGCACACCGGATACACGGGGATAAGCACGTTACGACACTGCTTTCCGATGGCACGCTGCATCGTTATAACTATACCGCGTTATACGAGCGTGTGAAGCGATTGGCAAACGCTGTCACTAAACTGGGTATTCAGTGCGGGGACAGAGTCGCAACTTATGCTGCCAACACCTATCAACATTTAGAACTTTACTACGCGATTCCCTGCATCGGTGCTGTACTCCATCCACTCAATGTTCGCCTCTCCCCTGTACAGTTGGCACAAATTATCCATGAGGCAGCGGACAAACTGATCTTTGTTGATAGCACTTTTGCAGCGCAATTTAAGGCGTTACAGAGTAAAGTTGAATGTAATCAAGTCATCAACTTCGATCCGATGGCCGCGGATGCTGATACACTTTATGAGGAACTCATCTCTAAGGCTGCACCCGAATATACATGGGATATCCGAGATGAAAACTGGGCGATGGGTCTCTGTTATACCAGCGGAACGCAAGGTGAGCCGCGAGGTGTCCTCTATACGCATCGCTCCGTATTTCTCCACACGCTGGCGGCGAATCAAGCCGATGTCTTCGGATTGACAGAAGCCGATGTCGTCCTGCCGCTCGTCCCGATGTTCCATGCCATGGCGTGGGGGCTGCCTTACGCAAGTATGTTTGCCGGGGCAGATATGGTGCTATCCGGTGCTAAACCGGCGTGTATTGCTACCCTCATTGCTGAAACAGGGGTCACCGTCGCTGCAGGCGTACCAACTGTCTGGGCTGATGCCTATCCCGAATTACGCAACAGGAAACAGGATATCTCCACGTTGAGGCGATTAATAGTCGGCGGAGAAGCGATGCCGTTGGCACTCATTGAAGCCTACGAGAAGGAACTTGGCGTTGAGGTCTGCCACGCTTGGGGAATGACAGAAATGTCCCCAACTGGAACCTTCTCGAAACCGCGCAGTGCGCACCGGAGTTTATCGGATGCTGAGAAATGGCGAATTAAGGCAAAGCAAGGGAGACCGATACCGGGCGTTGAACTCCGGCTTACAGCTGAAACATCTAACGGCTTCACGGAACTGCCTTGGGATGGCAAAACAATTGGGGAACTACAGGTGCGAAGTCCTTGGACAGCCGATAGCTACTATAAAGTTGAACCCACCCCGGAACACTTCACAACCGACAAATGGTTACGCACCGGAGATATCGCTACGATTGACGCGAACGGCTACATGCAAATTGTTGACCGGGCAAAGGCACTCATCCGAAGCGGTGGAGAGTCTATTTCAAGTGTCGCTTTAGAGACAGCACTCCTGAAACATCCCGATGTCTGTGAGGCAGCGGTTGTCGGTGTGCCTGACGAAAAATGGGGAGAACGACCGGTTGCTGTCGTCGTACTCGCAGAACAAACAGACGAAAACATCTCGGACATCCTCAAGCAGCACCTCACATCTGAATTCTCTAAATTCTGGATCCCAGATAAATTTATCTTTGTTGATGAAATCCCGAAAACGAGCGTTGGTAAATCCGATAAACGCGCGATTCTTCAGATGTTCGCACCAACGATAAGCGGGTAGTCTGAGGTCTCTACACCTCACACCCTAAAGGAGAAATTCTCATGAAAATGAAAGCCGCTATCTATACAGGAATTGAACAAATCGCCATTCGTGAAGTTGAGCGTAACGAACCGCCGCCGGACTTTGTACTCGTCGATACCAAGCAAACAGGCATCTGTGGTAGCGACCTCCATAGCTATTTCGGACATTGGGGACAATCGCATGAACACGCCGCAGGCCATGAAACATGCGGCGTGGTCGTAGCACTCGGTGATGGCGTGACAGAATTTGACATCGGAGATAAAGTCGCCGTGGAATGTTTTTCCCACTGCAGCACCTGCAAATATTGTGAGACAGGACAGTATAATCTCTGCTTCGATAGAGTCTGGATATCTCCGAATATGCACGGCGGGTTCGCTGAATACACAGCGACGCATCGTTCAGGACTCTTTAAATTACCGAAACGGATGACGTTTGAACAAGGCGCACTCGTTGAACCGCTCGCTGTCTCACACCGCGCCATCGCACGTTCGGGGGCTAACTCGCGAGATACAGTCGCTATTATCGGCGGCGGTACCATCGGGCAATTCGCTTTGGCGGATGCGGTTGCCGCGGGTGTTAAGGAGACCTTGATTACCGTTAAATACGAGCAGCAGGCGGCGTTAGCAAAAGCACTCGGCGCAGATCATATCGTCAACATCACCGATACCGATGTTCGCGAATACGTCAAAGATGTCACCAACGGCCTCGGTTTTGACGCAGTCATCGAAACCGTGGGCGGCGCAGAGAACTTCAACACCGCAACAACTATCGTTCGGAAACAAGGTGCTGTCGTTCTGGTCGCCGGGTATTACAAACCCCTTGAGGTGAATCTTTCTACGATCGTCTGGTCAGAGGCGTTCATTACAGGCTCTAACTGTTACGGCTATAGTGGAATGGAGACAGACTTTGAAGCCGCGATTGAATTGATAGATTCTGGCAAGGTTGATGCCACAAAATTGGTGACGCACTACTATCCGCTTGAGGAAATCAGCGAAGCCTTCCGTGTGTCTGCTGATAAAACCTCTGGCGCGATTAAAGTACACGTCTGTCAGGACTAACCCCTCGTTGGTGGGGTTTGATGAAGTTGAAATAAATGAGGGTGGTGCATAAATATCTCTCGTAGGGGTTGGGTCTCCCAACCCGTCCGATGCGCGCATAGCGGATCTGATAGAGGGCGAGGAAACCTCTCCCCTACGGTGGTCGCATACCCTAACGTTTGGAATAATGAACCACCTCAAATAAATATTTCGGTAATATTGTTCCCAAAAAAACGCCGTAGGCTGTTTCTTTCAAGTCCCCTTGATAAGG
>JAAXHI010000480.1:4659-13420 GCA_012270875.1 Candidatus Poribacteria bacterium
TTTAGGGGGTTTCTTTCAAGTCCCCTGATAAGGGACGGGGAATGCCCATAAGGCATTCATACCGTTAATTATAGGTTTTACTATAAATGACCTTATTTGACTAAGATTTAATTTGACTTCTGAGTGGAAATAAGATATAATCCGTCATATTAAGGTGTAATATTAACCACTGGTAAATATATAGTTGGCTTGATAACGACCCAACATGATTAAATGGGTTATGTTGTTTAGGTAGCAACTTAGGTTACAGATTAGAATGGAAGGATTCATACCATGCAAAACGGGAACCACACATTGAACACGAAAGAGAGAGAACAGTTTTGGAGGCAGGGTTATCTCGGTCCTTACACACTCTGTAGTCCTGAAGATATGCTCAACATGCAACCGGAAATCGAGAAAGTGCTTGAGACCGATGCACCTGATCACAAAAATAGGGTGCATAACCGCCACCTGGATTCTTCCTTGATTCACGAACTTGCCACCCACCCTGCTATCGTCAAACGCATGGCATCTCTTTACGGGCCAGATCTCATACTCTGGCGGACAAACTTTTTCGTCAAGGAACCCGGCGCAAAGGAGATCCCGTGGCACCAAGATTTCAACTATTGGCCCCTCGAACCCCCCATTATTATTTCCGCATGGATCGCTGTCGATTCGGCGACTTTGGAAAATAGCTGCCTCCAGATCGTCCCCGGTTCACACCGTAAAGTGATACCCCACGTGAAAGCGACATCCGATATGGCGTTCAACCAAATGGGCGACCTCGGATTCATTGATGCCAGCACTGTCGTCAACTTGGAAATGCAACCCGGAGAATTCGTCCTCTTTAATGAGCGCACCTTACATCACTCGGAGGCGAATCGCTCTGACAAACGACGAATCGGATTGGCTGTTCGCGTCATCCTGCCTATCGTTAAAGTTTTCGATTGGGACGCACCTCAACACGAACTCATTGTCATTCATGGTGAAGATCCTGTTCAATTCAATAAGAGAGGTTAATTATTAACAAGGAGTACTATTAATGAATCGTCAAATTACCCTCGCCTCCCGGCCCGTAGGGTACCCGAAAGAATCAGATTTCAATTTGGTCGAAGTCCCGATTCCGAAACCGGAAGACGGTCAAGTCTTAGTGAAAACGATCTACCTCTCTGTTGATCCGTACATGCGAGGACGGATTAATGCAGCAAAATCTTATGCCGCTAACGTCGAAATCGATGAAGTGATGGTCGGCAGTGTTATTGCGCAGGTTATTGAATCGAGACACCCGAAGTTTAGGATCGGTGATATCGTCAACGCAAATATCGGTTGGCAGGAATATGGCGCAACCCCTGGCGATGGTTTGCGGAAAATTGATCCAACAATCGCACCGATTTCAACAGGCGCAGGAATCCTCGGTATGCCAGGGTTGACTGCCTATTTCGGGCTGCTTGAAGTCGGACAACTTCAAGAATTGGAAACCGTGTTTGTCTCTGGTGCCGCGGGTGCCGTCGGCTCCGTCGTCGGACAGATCGCCCAAATTAAAGGATGCCGAGTTGTCGGCTCTGCCGGAACCGATGAAAAAGTTGACTATGTCGTTGATGAACTCGGATTTGATGCCGCTTTTAATTATAAAAGTGTTACCGACTATCATACCGAACTCCAGAAACTTCTTCCTGATGGTATTGATGTCTATTTTGATAACGTCGGTGGACAGATCACGGATGCCGTTTTCACGAATCTAAGAATCAAGGGACGCGTCGTTATATGCGGACAAATTTCTCAGTATAACCTCGAGAAACCCGAAACAGGCCCGCGGTTCCTCTGGCACATGATTACCAAACGCGCCAGAATCGAAGGATTCCTCGTCTCTGAGTACGCTGACCGGCACCCAAAGGCACTCGTCGAGATGGCAGGGTGGTTACGGCAGGGTAGGTTGAAATATCGAGAAACAATCGAAGACGGTGGGATCGAAAACGCACCCGCGGCATTCATTAGTATGCTAAAAGGCGGCAACATTGGAAAACAACTCGTCAGGATCGCCGAATTAGATTGAAGACTACAATCGGTTCGGACGTGATGTCCGAACCCCGCCATTTTTGGGGAGACATGTTTTCTAATGTTGTCTCACCTATAAACTGATGCCCCTTAGCTGCTCACGCTAAATACGAGTGCCGTTCTGAAACAAGGACTTCCGAATGAACACGCGTCGCTTAATACTACTGTTTTCACTGATAATTCTATCGGTTTCCTACTTATATGCGTTGAGTTGGGCGCAAGGCATTATCGTTTTTTCCTACCCTAAAGGGACCTTCGTGATGCGACCGGATGATACCGAACCGACGCGAATTGTGGAAGAGTATATTTCCACACCTTCACCCGATGGACTCTTTTTGGCAGCAATGGATACAGACCCCGACAGACGTAATGTTCTCTATATCCAAGACCTCCACACCGGTAAGAAAATTCGCACCATCATATTACCTGTCCATTCTTATGTCGATATTTCTTGGTCACCCGATGGACGTTGGATCGTCTATGCCGGCAATATACAAAGAATAAGAGCCGGACGTGAGTTGGACACAGAAATTTTTCTGATTTCCCCAGATGGACGACGAAAACGAAAGTTAACCGACCAACTTGGCGAAAGACCCATAGGTTTTGTCTGGGCATCAAACTCGCAATCCGTGT
The DNA here is from genome assembly GCA_012270875.1 of Candidatus Poribacteria bacterium. Taxonomy (GTDB): domain Bacteria; phylum Poribacteria; class WGA-4E; order WGA-4E; family WGA-3G; genus WGA-3G. The sequence continues at coordinate 7,327 of JAAXHI010000480.1, forward strand.
TCTATAATCTGCTCACTACAGGCAGACGCGGGGAAATCTGGGAAATGGAGATCAACGGCACAGCGCAGCCGAAAAAACACTTACCATTCCATGAGCGTGCCGGTTTCTTGAGCCGTTACCCGTTCTATAGTTTCTCACCAGATGGTAAGAAAATAGCCTATACCCCAATTCATGAAGGCGTATTTGTCGCGAATGCCGATGGAACCGACCATCGAAAAGTTGCCGATGAAGGGTTACAACACTTCTATCAAGTGGACTGGTCACCAAACGGCAAATCCCTTGTTTTCTCAGCGAATACGTGGGCAGGTGATTATGGACTCTATATCTACTCCTTTGCGTCTCAGAAAGTACGGCGTTTGGTCTCTTTGCCGGACCGATTTCCTATCTTACCGCGCTGGGTCGGTGATTCGTTACCCGTACAACCATTAAATAAAGTGGCTGTGACGTGGGGTAGCATCAAGAATTCAAAGCAATAATCTAAATTCCTTACACACACGTACACAGCCTAAATTCGCTGCTAATATCCTTTCTCTTTATCAATTACACTCAAAAGCGGTTTGCCAACAAGCAGTCGTTCTAAGTTATCACAGAACAGTCCAACCGACCGATCCAAGCGGATTGGTGAACCCCCTGCGACGTGTGGCGTAATAATCACGTTTGGTAAGTCCCATAACGGGCTATCCATAGGCAGCGGTTCCTCAGGCGTGACATCCAATCCAGCACCACCGATGCTTCCCGAAGTAACCGCACGAAGCAGTGCGGGACCATCTACAATCTTCCCCCGTGTAACGTTAATCAGCAACGCGTGCGATTGCATCCGCGCAAACGCTATATCGTCAAACATCCCGTGCGTCTCCGGTGTTAACGGCGCGCAGATCACAACAACGTCCGATGCTGAAAGCAGATCATGGAACCGATCCATCTGCCAGACCTCATGTACAAATGACGGGGCTTCCACCGCTTCAGGATCAACAGCGATAACCCGCATATCAAACCCTTGTGCCCGACGCGCAACGTCAATCCCTGTACCGCCAAGTCCGACAATGCCAAGCGTGCGTTCGCTCAATTCCCATGTCGCATGACGGATTGACATCCGATTGTCCCACGTCCGTTCACGAACCGAGCGGCCGATACCCCGCAGCAGTCCAAGCAGTAAAGCCCACGCTTGGTCTGCTAAGTGCGGTCCGACGAAACCTTTCGCACTCGTTAGAACAACATCGCTCTTGACAAATTCAGGAAACAGCAAGCCATCAACACCAGCTGAAAGCACTTGCACCCACTTCAACTGCTCCGCATTTTCAAAAAGCGAGCGATTAAACCCACCAAACACAATATCGGTGTCCACGATTTCACGCAGTGCCTCTTCTGAATTTTGTGGTCTCACAAGCGAAAGCGTGTCAGAAACCGATCCGATCTGCTGTTGCTGTTCCGATGTAATATCGGTGTTAATCAAAATTTTCATGTTGACATCTCCCCTATCTCGTGGTATTCTATATACAAAATAAGCGAAGTTCCTACTAAAAAACACACTTCTCAGAAAAGGAGAATTCTATTGTGATAAGTTTATTTTCTATGCATTTACGTAACCGGCGCGCCAGTGCTGTTTCTATGTCTATCTTTGCCGTTAGTATTTTTCTCACCGCTATCTTCATTGCTGGCTGCGGCGACGAGGGCGATACCCCTGAAGACACCACCGGTATGACGGATGTCCTTCAACCGACAACAACGCCTCCTGCCACACAGACACCAGTCCCTGAGCCACCTCCTGTCGAAGCACCCGTTGAAGAGGGGGTCTCTTTTAAAGACGATATTCAGCCCATCCTTGCTGAGCGATGTGCGCTTGCGGGGTGCCACGCCGCACCCGGTGCCGTCGGGCTTGACCTCAGCAAATACGACTCCTTCAAAAAAGGCAGCAACAACGGGCCCGTGTTCGATGCTGGTGATGGCAAGGGTAGTCTTGTCGTGAAGCGCATTGACGGTGGAGGTATGCCCCCCGGCGGACCCCCGTTGGACGCGGACCAAATCCAACTCTTTATTGACTGGATTGATGAAGGTGCCGAAAATAACTAAAGTTTAGCGGCAGCATACCATTCTTGTTTTTCCGTGTCAAGGCGAAAAGATCGTCAATCCTTGGCACTATCCTTCTAAAAGGCGCATCTATTATGCGCCTTACACCACTATCTCCCTAAAATCTCCTCAAAACCCTCTGTTTTCTCCAATATCATCAAAATTGTCTAAACTTTAGATTAAGTCGTACATTCCCGAAAAATACTAATATTCAATAACGCAATTTTTGTAGTAGATATTCAAATTTTGCGATTTATGCTACAATTTTTGAGTTTTGGCAGTAGAAAGAGGATTGCAAATTAATCTTCATCCCTCGGATACAGCAGTTTTTTTATAAAAAATGTCATGCCGAAACATTTTTTATAAACGTAGTGGACACCTACGTTTTAAGCCGTTAATAATTCAAAATATGATTGGAATTTCAAGGTTTTGGTCATATATTGCACTTTTTTTAGGTAAATTGGCACGAAATTTGCCATCGTATAATATAGATTAAGCATTTTTTTACTATTTTATGCAACCTTTTCGCCTCACATACGCGTTTTTAACTACAGGAGTGCTATTTTTTCGGGAGGAGATATATGGAAACCAGTGACTTCACGTTAATCCGACGCACCTTAGACGGCGACCAAAGCGCGTTTACGATGCTTGTGAACAGATACCAGAAATGGGTACACACCCTTGTTTGGCGGAAGGTAGGCGATTTTCATATCGCTGAAGAGATTACGCAGGATGTCTTCCTGAAAGTTTACAAAAAGTTATCAACGCTGAAGCCTTCGGATCATTTTAGAGGTTGGCTCTATGTAATCGCAGTACGGCACTGTATCACATGGTTCCGAAAGAAAAAACTCCCGACGACATCGTTGGACGCGATGCCAATATCGGAGTTAGAGGAGTTCTGTTACGCACAATATGAGACAGAACGCGATAAAGAAACCGCTCTCGAATACCAGCGCGAAATCATTAAACGTCTCCTCCAAAAACTCCCAGAGAGTGAGCGCACCGTCACAACCCTCCATTATCTGGCAGAAATGTCTTGTGAAAAGATTGGCGAGTTCTTAGGTGTTTCGCCTAACACTATTAAAAGTCGGCTTCACCGCGCCCGGAAGCGGTTGGAAAACCAAGAACATCTGCTTCAGGACGCTTCCAGTATTTTCCAAGTGCCACCAACACTCACCGAGAAGATCATGCGCGAAGTCGCACAGATCAAACCTGCCTCCCCTTCCGTGAGCAAACCTTGGATGCCGTGGGGATTCTCCTTCGCAGCGACCTTTTTGATCATTCTGATGATAGGACATGGCGCACGTCTGTTATCACGTTTTCAGCGACCCTACAACTTGGAAGCCACATCAAAGATGACTGTGGAATTGATTGACACGACTGTTGCCCAAGAGTTGAATCGCAAATCCGACTTATTGACCCGATTCGGGAGAGCCGATGCCACGGGTACAGACAACAACTCCGGATTCCAAACGGAATCACCTCTCATCACAACCGTACAAACGGATGGAAAAGACATCTCAACAGCGAAATCACAATGGATTCAGACACAGGGTCCGGGGAGCGTTTCTGAGCCAGGACTCTTTCTCACATCTGACAAATCCCTCTATGCTATTGCAAAAACAGGACTCTATCGACTCACAGACGAAAGGGACGCATGGACCTTTGTCAGTTCCAGCGGTCCGAGTCGAGAGTTCGATCCAGTTATGGCGGAACGCGGTGATACCCTCTATTTCCTGACATCCGATGAACTCTTGGCTTCAACCAATGGCGGTAAAACGTTGAATACGCTCAGCGCGCGACCTGAAGGACCTACCGTTGCGTTGGTTGTCACAGATATGGCGATGTACCTCGTCCTCAGAACAGAGATATTTCGTTCCGACGATTTCGGGAACCAATGGGAATCCATAGGGGAGTTCCTGCAATCCGATAAGACACCAGATGTAGGCAGCCCCAATTTTCGTATATGGAACGCAATCGCTATTAACAACATGCTGTTTGTCGGGACGAATCGAGGACTTTTCAGGCTTATTGACAATTGGGAAAAACTACCAGTACCGACTTCGCAAGGTATCGGTTCGCTGGCAGTCGCTGGAAATAGACTCTACGTTGGAACTAATACTGTGCATCAGGAAATATCAGATCGAAACCCCACGCCAGCTATTTTTTGCTCAATTGACTTTGGCAATTCATGGATGGACGTTACGCCCAATATTCATAAATTTCTAACCAAGATAATAACTACGATGCAAGTCGTTCCAGTTGGAAAAACGCTTATGGTAATAGGTCCAGGTGGGATGTTACTTTCTTATAACGGTGGTGAAGCTTGGACAGACCTTGGAAACGACCCACATGCGTCTGCACTTGGTGTTTCTCCTGTTGTAGCGTTAGACGAAAACAATTTTTACAAATCTGATGTCACGGGAGTTGCTCGCTCAACGGATGGCGGTATCACGTGGCATCCCTTTGCAACCGGACTGGTGGATTCCCATGTTCCCAATCTGCTTGCGGTCAAAAACGTCCTCTATGCACAAACGCCCACAGAAATGCTCAAATCTACGGATGGCGGTGAGTCGTGGGAATCCGTTGGCTTGGGTGCTAATGGAAGTGTTCCTCTGGAAGGAGCAGAATCGAAAGTTGCAACAGCCAACGGTGTTCTCTATGTCAGCAACATTGAACATAATGATGTTACCCTTTTTCGACTCTCTGATAGTGATGACGTATTCCTACCGGTTGAAGGTGTACCGGATTTTGAAGAAGACCCTTTGCACATACGGTGGTCGAAAGATCACAGCAAAGCGTGGGAAAACAGCGGTAATATTGTTATAGCACAAGAGCAGTCGAGTGCTGACCCATACAACGTCTTTGGAGAATGGAGAAAGAATGGGACGTTTGCAATCACTGACGATACCGTCTTCATGGAATACAAACATAAACTTTTCAGATGGCGGCGCGGCGAAACGAAATGGCACTACACGGGTTTGGAAGATTCTGGTTATTTCTCCTTTGCTAATGCTTATGCCAAGGCGTTGATGCTCGCCGTTTCTGGGAACACAGTCTATGCCGGTAAACGAGACGGCGATCTCTTCCAATCCCTTGACAATGGGGACACTTGGAACAACATCACCGCAAACCTCGCCTTCCCATTTAGATACTTCAAGGATGTCCTATTCGGAGGCGGAACCATCTACGTCTCAACAGACATGGGTGTGATGAGTTCACGCGATGGTGGGATATGGCATGTGCTCACCGATGTTGACGGGAATAGACCCGTCATGGACCGAATTACGGTCAATGGCATGGCAGCTTACGGTGTGTGTAATGGCGGTGTCTATCGACTGGATAACCAGACAAACACATGGGAACAGATTGCGCCAAAACTGCCGCACACAGCGACCTCCTTTGCCGTTAATAACAATACATTTTACATCCGCACGCAACAGAACGGTGTACTCCGCTTTCAACGCGCCGATTGATAACTCCCCTATTTCGTTAGCATGCTACTGTACAACTTCTTACCACATCCTATTCCGGTAATCTGACCTACCCACGGTATCTAAATAATTTAAGACTTACGCATTTCCTCTTAAAGTCCCCTTGATAAGGGGGATTTAGGGGGTTTAAAACTAAAAAATCTACCATCGTGTGCTAAATTTGCGTAAGTCCTGTAATTTACCTTTTACGATAACCTTCGTATAGTTTCAATCTCCCGCTCAAAATCTCCCTGTAATACCATTTCTAAATGTTTATATCGCATTAACTACACCATTTACCCCAAGCCCGGTAGGTTCGGTTTCCTAACCGAACCGGCGCGGAGTGTCCTATTAATTCTAAACTTTACTATAAATAATTTAAGACTTACGCATTTCCTCTTAAAGTCCCCTTGATAAGGGGGGATAAAGGGGGATTGCGATCTGCATTCCTAACCGAACCGGGCATAACCAAAAACAGTTGTTATCGCGCGCCAATATCTATCGCGTATTGTTCTCTATGCTTTATAGATACTAAAGTTTGGACAATATTATAG
>JAAXHI010000110.1 GCA_012270875.1 Candidatus Poribacteria bacterium
TGCGACGTGCATCATGCTACAAAGATATCCACTTATTTATCGGATTCACTATAAGACATAATAAAACTTAAAATATATTATATTATTACGTCCTAATATGGATATATGATTAAATCAACACTGTTTTGCTAAGGTAGCAACTTAGGTTAAGGATACCGAATCTATCTTTGTTGGTCAAGGAGAAAATCGTTATGAAGATTAAAAAATTAATTCGGCAATTTCTTGGCGAAGCCCGGTGCGGTTAGGAATGCAGATCGCAACCCCCCTTTATCCCCCCTTATCAAGGGGGTAGGTGAGTACACCGCAAAACCGCACCTACCGGTCCTGGGGAATTAGAATTACCGATTTAAATAATTAAACTTCATCCTGATTTTTTAACATTTTTTTGGACTTATGTGATATTCTATTATTTACTGAAACCCCCACCAGATTTATAGTAAAGTTTGGAATTAATGAGACACTCTGCATCGGTTCGGTTAGGAAACCGAACCTACCGGGGGATGAAAGTGTCTCTTTATTTTTAGGTTTCACTATAGTAAACAAGGAAAGCGGAAATTAAGCATGAGAATGAAAAGAATCCTAATATTTGCATTTGCTTTAATGATCATTGCTTTGGCTGTCGAACTTTGCAGTTGTGCCAGAGTTGGCACGGTAGTATCTAATGGCGAAAAGCCTCAGATGATGCGCGAAGAGATTCGCATCGGTGTTGTCGTCGCGCTGACAGGGAAATACGCTGAACCGTATGGGTTTCCAATGCAACGCGGTTTTGAATTGGCACGCGAAGAGATTAACAGCCTCGGTGGTGTGAATCTCAGGTTTATCACTGTGGATGATCGTAGCACCCCAGAGGGCGCGAAGGAAGCCGTCCAGCATCTGGTTGATCAAGGCGTACCTGCTATAGTCGGACTTGCTATCTCAACGCACCTTAAAGAAGCTGCTCCAATTGCACAGGAAAATCGGGTCATAGCTTTCAGTTCGGTCTCTTCCGCTGCAGGTTTGAGCGGGATCGGAAGTTTTATCTTTCGCACCAGTCTCGCCACAAATATAAGCATTCCGAGTGGGGTGATGGCGACTCAGCAGAAAATCGGCTATCAAAAAGTCGCGACGATTTATGATGAGATCGATGTCTACGCCAGAAGTAGCAACGAAGTGTTAAAGACGGTACTTGAGGCAAACGGGGTTGAGATTTTAACCGAGGAGACCTTCAAAACCGGCGATACCGATTTTTCTCAGCAATTAACCAATATAATGGCGGCGGAGCCGGACGCACTCTTTATCTCCGCACTCGCACAAGAAATAGCGCGGATTGTTGCACAAACATCCGAGGTAGGATTTCCCGATACTATTCACGTTATTGCGCCTGATTTAACCATGGATGAAGTCCAGAAGGCGGGTGATGGTGCTGAAGGGGCAATAGGTTTTATCGGATGGTCAAGTATATCTGATGCCCCTGGAAACCAAACTTTTATTGAGAATTATCGGGCGAAATACGGTATTGAACCTGAGCCGTGGGCGGCACAGTCGTATGTGACGCTCTATGTGCTTGCCAATGCAATTAAGATAGCGCAATCGGCAGATTCGACTGCCATTCGGGATGCACTCGCACAGACGAAGGATTTACCCACGATTTTAGGCAACTTCTCTTTTAATGCTGACGGAGACGCGTTGTATGACCAGATTGTGCTGGTCGTTAAGGATGGAGCATTTCAGGTCTTAGAATAATCTGTGGATTTCGGGTTTCGCTGTGTTAAAGCGGTAATGCCTTAAATCGTGTCGCTTTATTCATCTAATCTTGAGTTGGCTCCACATTGCGGTTAACTTGGTTTCTGGCGTGATGTCGAGTCCTGAGATGGTGAAGGTGTCCGCCCAGGCTTTACCGACCCACTGGTTTGCGATGTTAATGCCCTCCATGACAAAGCCGAGGATCTCAATTTTGTCGAAGTTGGCATCTCGGAACGCGGTGCGGAATTTACCGTCTGCAAATAGCAGGAAGTGTCCTGAATAAAAGTGCAATTCCATCTGTGTCAAGGTATCTGTTTCCCAACGGATGCGCGGCTCTCTGGAGAGCCGAAACCGGAAGGGGTGGCTGTTCCCTTTACCGTCAAAACGCCTTGCTCTGATTTCATCGGGAAAAAAGACATAGAAGAACGGATCGTCTCCGGGGGTATCCGAGAAATGCTGTCCGACACAAAAACCGAAGCGGGTTTTGTCGCCGCCGAAGTCGTTTATCGTGATGATGAAGTTCCTATAAGGTCCCGGGATTGCGGTAAATTGGTAGAGTTCGTAGTCTATCTCCCATTCACGTTTCACCTCTACGCGTAGAAACCCGTCATTTACTTTCCAGATGAAATTCTTTCCGACAGCATTCCATGCGTCTGGGTTTTCGGCATCGAAATCGTCGTGCCATACCTCGGCGGATGCGGAGAGGATGCAGCTGATGAAGATGAAGTGTATGAAGATGTTAAGGTTTTTGTGTAGCATAGTAAGTTGGCATCGTGAGCGATGAGAAGTACCGGAACTCTATCGGGTTTGGGGCCGCTCGGCTCCACTAATCTTTATGCAGTCGTACCAGCGTTGTGTTTTCTTTCCCCATCGGCTCAGCACACCGGGTTTGCGTTCGATGGGTGGCCCGAAGTCTCCGTTGTTCTGTTTCAAGACATCCCAATCCGGCGGGAACCAAGTTCTTAGGGTTTTGCAGTTGACCTCAAGGGTTTCACCTTCCCATCCGCCGATTTTGTAATACATGGGACAGACCCACCGCTCTGCGCCGCGCGCATACCGTCGCCATCCGGTGACGAAAGCCTGTGCCCGGATAATCTCACCGTCGCGCCAGTGCCGTTCAACACCGCTCCACGGATAGCCGGTTGTGCCGCCACCGACACTAATCTCGCTCCACCCTAAATCGTCGCGGAGTGTGATGTAGGAGAAGTTTGTTCCCCACGGCGTATCGTCTGTCGCAAAACGCCACTGCTGCCCGCGGTACCAGTGGAGCGCGCCTCGGATACTTGAACGGGAGACCGCTGCGCTTTCTATGGTTTCTACGATGTCAAACTGTCCCCTGTTGTTATACGGATTATGGACACCCTTGCAAAGCGTGAGCGAATTGAGTTCGGGTCCGAACCATTTTCCGTTGACGCCGGGGGTGCGATAATAGAATCCTGAATTCGCGGGTTGGGCGCGTTCGCCCGGATTCAATCGTGCTCTGGCGTAGGTGTTCCAAAACGCGATGCTGAGGACGGTCACGAGTAGAAATGCGTCGAAGATGAGGTCTAAATTTTTTCGGAGCATATTTAATAGTTACCAGTTTTCAGTTTTCAGTTTTCGGTAATGTAGCCATCAGCCGTCAGCCATTAGCGGTCAGAACTGGTTTTCAGGTTTGCCCATGTGGTTGCTAATTTTCGTATGGGTGAGACTGCAAGTCCATCAATTGTGAACGTGTCTACCCAAGCATTACCAACATTGACATCTTCCGTGATAAATCCTGCGAGTACAAAAGCGATAATATCGACATGATCGAAGTTCGCGTCCGTAAAGTCGACACGAGATTCGCCGTCCGCGGAAAGTTGGAATCTGCCGTCTTTAAAGTGTAATTCCATCTGCTGGAGTTCGTCGGTATTCCAGCGTTGTCCGGGTTCGATAAGCACCTCGCCATCTCTTGACGTATATAGGTCGTTTGTGAAAAAGAGGTAGTAGCCGTGTTCATCCATTGCTGGCACGGTGTTGTTAAAGTGCTTTGCGAGTGCGATGCCGAATCTGGCACGCGCTGCCCCGACGGTTTCGAGGGTGATTGTAAAGTCGTTATAGGGACCCGGATAGGCGATGAATTGGTAAAGCTCGAAGATAGGACTCCATTGTGCTTGCGCTTGGATTTCGGTCTTTAGGAATCCGTCCTCAACCGTCCAGATGGCATCTTTTCCGATGTGTTGCCAGTGTTCTTTCGCCGCCAGTTCAAAGGGGTCTTCCCAAAGGACAGCCTCCGCGCCCGGTAAGGAGATAAGAGATGTGCAGATGATTATGACTGCTTTGAAAACGCGAACAATTTTTTTCATGGGTGTCCCTGTCTATTTGAGGCGTATACAATCGTACCAGTTGCTCGTATCTTTTGATGTCCCTTTTTCACGGCGGCTGAGTTTGTTGACTTCGGGACGAAACTCTGGAACGGTAAAGTGTCCTTCGTCATGTTTTAACACTTTCAAATCGTAACGGTTTCGCGCAGTTGTACAGGAATAACTCGAAGTGCCGCTTTTGTAGTATTTCGGTGCGAGGTATCTTTTGCCTGCCTGCTCATATTGGTGATAACCGACGATCTCTGCCTTAGATTTTATGGTTTCAGCCTCGCGCCAATGCGTCTCAAATCCGCTCCAAGGGTACCCTGTAACGCTATTGGCTGCATCAATCTCGGGCCATCCGACTTCAGCAGTGAGGATAATATGGACGGTGTCCGTGCCCCACGGCGTGTTAGCATCAGCGAACCGCCACTCCTGTTGCCGATACCACCAGACCTTTCCCGGCGTTGCGGAGGGCCAGACTTTGGCATCCTCCCGCGTATAAATAATATCAAAGAAGCCAGTGCTATTGAATGCGTGTGGGGTATTCCGACAAAGCACCAGACTGTCGATTTCTGGTCCAAACCAGCGGTTTCCGGTTTCGGATGCTACCAATTGACCCGGTTCTCGATAGTAGGCACCCGCTGCTTCAGGGATGGCGATCTCCTGAAGAATGACCCTCTCGTCCACTGTGTATGTCGCGTGCAAGCCAGCGTTTGCTGGAAAAACGAGAATGAGAAATTGGAGGGTGCTGATGAGTATGCGTGCAATTCGGTGAACGGTACACGGCGCGTGCCTCCTACTTTTCAAAAGGGGTGCCATCTTGTTTTCCCAGATAGATGCGATATGTCGTGCCAGCGGCAGGTATTGCGATCTGTTTGTGAACGCGTGTTCGCTGGTAACGTTTTGTGGTCGCTTCAAATACTGCGTGGATGGCGCGGATATGTAGTTGATAGCGCGCTTCTGTGAGATTAGAGAATTGAAATTTGCCATCTGTGTCTGTCTCCACCTCAAACCGATCCAGTGTCATTGACATGTCAAACGGATGTAATTCCCACGGATACCACGCGCGCGAAACAACAGCGTTGGGAACGGGTTCTTCTGTATCTGCCCAGAGTACCTGTCCCTGAAGCGTTGTTAAGGGTTGATCGGCGGTAATAGAGAGTACTTCGGTATTTGCGGCAGCGTTCACATCAATACCGGTTGCCGAGATGCCATCGCCGACGATATAGAGGGTATATTTTTCTGCAAAAAGTCCATTAATGTTGAAAGTCGATTCTGTTACAGGAAAAGATCTCGATAAGAGCGGTTTATGTAACGCTAAAGGGTTCAAGCTCGGTTCCATGCGTATATCTGCGGGAAATACCTTCACGGTGAACTGCGCATCCGAGGCGAGGTTCCGTGGTAAGACGACACGACCTTTAACGGTAATCCCTTTTTCGAGTGGAATAGTCGACGGCATTTTTCCGATGTCCACATGCTCGTAGATTCTGGAAAAATAACCCTTTTTGCTTATCTCAAGCGAGAGAAATCGTGGTTCGGTTTCTAACACCTGCATCTGAAAATTGCCTGCATCGTTTGTCAGTGCTGTTGCGAGACGTGCGCTGTGTCCGTGTGGCGTTTCGGCGTGGCGCGTTGCGTAGACCTGTGCCCGTGCGACTGGGTGCTTTTGTGCATCGACAACGCTGCCTCTGAACGTTTTCATTTTCGGCAAGCGGACGGTAATCTGTGTCTGTTTTTGCGGGTGAATAGACGCTACATACGCTATAATAACACCGTCCTGAGAAATTGTCAAGGTGTACTCGATCGGATAGAGGTCGGTAAAGTGGAAGTTGCCGGAGGTGTCAGTTTTCGCTGCGTTCTCAATGGGTGCGGCGGCGCGAAAGAAGTCGGCTGACTTGGCGTGCATCTTTAGGTTCACGATAAGTCCAGCGAGATTCTTTTCTCCAGAAACGGTGCCTTTCAGGGACAGCGTGCGTTTCAGGGCAATTTTTCCTAAATCATATCTGTTTTTTCTGGGCGACATCTGGTGTCGTAAGTGTTTTGCCTGATATTGGGGATGGAGTGCCATGAGTGAGAAGGCGTAATAGGTTCGCGGATCGTTGGGGATCGTCAGTGAAAAAGTGCCGTCCGCTGTTGTTGCTGTTGCGTGTTCAAATTCGCGATCGGGGTAGACGTGTGTGAGTTTTTCAGCATCGGCACGGACGAGGACATCGGGAATGGGTTGTCCGTTTTTGGCATCAATGAAGGTGCCGTAGAGAGATGCACCGTCTGGTGTTTGGCAGATGCCAGCAGCTGCAGACAAAAAGAGCAGTGGCAAAATCAAATAGGTGGTATTATTCATGTAATATGTTCGCTTGCGTGGTTTGGGAATGATTGTAGCATAGTTTCTTTTTTATGTAACCTTTTTTGGGGATTTGCATTCTTAATCTACGATAACATGCACAGACTAACAGTCTATGCTACAGCAGAAAAAGGTTTTTTGAATAAATGTGAGTTTGCGCAATACGTTGGATTAGGGTACGATAACATGCACAGACTAACAGTCTATGCTACAGAAGAAAGAGGCACAGGTTAACAGCATACCCTATAGGAAGACCACAGGCTAACAGCCTATGGTACAAAAGAAAAAGGAAAATTTGGAGGTAAAACTGTGAAAGAAAAGCGTGTAGATGTATGGGATGCCTTTCTGAATACACTTGAAAACCGAGGGCTATCGAGTGAATGGGAGGTCGCTTCGGAGGTTCAGGAAGAACTTATTAACTATTTCAAAACGAAAATTGATACGGGTGTTGTTGATGGGAAAACTGCGCTCCCATCGGATATAATATGGAACGAATATGTCTGGCGTTTTCCTGATGAGATGCGTGAAAAACTGACCGAGCATGCTGAACAGGTGCTGGAAACTGATCCCGATAACGGTGCTGCAGCCAAGTTTTTGACGATTGTGACGGCGGGAACGTCTTACGATTTTCCACCTGATGAATTCTGGGACATTTTAGAAAGAACCGTGGAATTACTGCCAAACGACGTAGATATTTGCTATTGGGCGTTTGAGAATGCGAGTCTTGAACCGCTTCTTGATAAAGGGGTCGTGGCACTCGAAAGGCTGTTTGCGCGGTGCCGTGAAGATGAAAAACCGACTTTGTACCAGTGGCTCTTCCGGTGTTGCTACGATTACTTGCATGTCACATCAAGACCCAACGATTTTTACAAGGAACTTGAAAGCGACGATCCGCTCTATGAACGGTGGACAGCGGTGATGGGTAAGATTCAGGCAGTCTTTGAAGAACAGTTGGCGCAGCGTCCAGATGCTTGGGATATTGTTCGTATGTTAACTGAAATCCAAGAGGCCTTAGGAAATACTGCCGCAGCGGAAAAGGTATTTAAGAAAACACAAAAGGTTTATGAGAAGCAGTTGGAACAGGACAAAGATGACCGGAGTGCCCTAAAGGGATTGGCGAATATCCATGAAAAATTAGGAAATATTGAACTTGCAAGCGAATATCAGGTCAAAGCAGACCCCAGTTTGGGATGGGTGGGACAGGTGTTGCCCGATTTCTCAGCTGCGGTTGACCTTGATGGCAAACCGATCTCGCTTGCTGACTATCGGGGTAAGGTCGTATTGCTCGATTTCTGGGCGGTGTGGTGTGGTCCCTGCCTCGGCGAGATACCGAGAATCAAAGCGGTGTACGAGAAATATCATGATGAAGGTTTTGAGGTTATCGGGATAAGTTTGGATGAAGACGCGGCGGTGTTGCGCGAGTTCATCACAGCACAGGAGATACCGTGGCGACAAATTTTGGATGATGAAGGTTTTCGTGGTACTTTTGCGAAACAGTATGGGGTCTACGGTATTCCGGCACCGTTTTTGATTGATCGGGAAGGTAAGGTTATCTCAGTTAAGGCGAGAGGGAATCTTTTAAGTGAACTTGTTGAAGTAGAGATTGAGGGAAAAAAGAGTTAGCTCCAAAATCGGGATTACAAACCCTTCCCACAAGGAGCCGACCCATCAAGTGTTAACCTCAACAGAGGATGTTATGGCGATGGATGAATCACGCGACGAGGAACTGGTGTATCAGAGTTTAGACGATGAGAATGAGGGTGCTTTTGAAATCCTGTACCATCGTTATGAGATGTCGCTCCTTAATTTTTTCTATAGACGCGTTGGGAGTTGGGAGACAGCGCAAGACCTGATGCAAGAGACGTTTATCAGAGTACACAGACACCTCGGAACACTTCGGGATCGCAAAAAGTTCTCAAATTGGATGTTTAGCATCGCAAAGCAACTCATCGCGACACATATCCGAGAGAACCAGAGAAACATTAAGACGGATCCGGTTGATGAAATCTTTGAGACGCATACGATAGAACCTGAGCATCGCTCGCCTGTGGAGTCAATCATTGCCGAAGAACAGTTGGAGATTGTCCGTGCTTTAGCGGAGCGGTTGCCTGAATCGGAGCAGCGTGCGTTTGAATTGCGGCTCGATAATATGACGCTTGAAGAAATTGCGAAAACTTTGGACATCAGTCCATCGGCGACGAAGGTGCGGTTACATCGGGCAAAACAGAAGTTGGTCGCTTGGATGAAGGCGGAATATCCCGGCGAGTTCGATCATATATTCCGCGATAAAAGTTAGGGAGCGGGCGGTAT
>JAAXHI010000403.1:0-917 GCA_012270875.1 Candidatus Poribacteria bacterium
GTGAAAACAGCATTCTGATTCCGCTTACGACTCCATCGTTTACGATCACGTGGAAACTAGGCTGTCTGAGTCGCAAGCAGAAGCAGAAGAACTAAGCCAATCAAAAAGCGTGGGAATGGGCATTGTGATGGTTTAGATTATCCTTCCGCTTCTTTTTCCAACTCCCACAATCTGGTTCTAACTAGATCGTAAGCAACGGAGTAGTAAGCGGAGGCGGAAGAAAATGGAAACGATTCTGTCGCGCTTTTATGACTCTGCTTACGACCCCGATTTACGATTTTCACAAGGTCATAAGCGCTCTTACGACTCCGCGTACGATCCAGTCTCCGGCTCCGGCTCCGTCGCTAGTGAGACCACTCTAAAGGTAATATAAACATACGAAAATATCTTCTCACTGGCATTAAAAAATAGCCGAAAAATAAAATTATGTTCATATCGCAGTTCAGTCAATAAAAGGCCAAAATAAATTTTGATCAAAGAAATTTGGGACAATTAAATTTCTCATGCAGGCTATTTTCTTAAAAATTACTGTTTGTTACAATTTGGTTAAGTTCTTCTAAAAAACCATGAGGGTTACTTATTCTGGGAAACGTGCAAATTCATAAGAAGTTTGCCTAAAAGTAATAAGTTTTAAATTTTAGGATTCTTTTCAATCATATACATCGAACCTTTAAATTTCTCACGGCTTATGAGTCTGTTCCCGTTCCTATATATATTATATATATCATATATATATTATATATATATATTATTTATATTATTTTTAAATTATTATTATTATTATTAATATTGAATTTAATATTCAATTATCGTCGGATTGTTTTAAAAACTATTTATTTTTCTATTAAAAACATAAAATTATAAATGTTTCTTTAGCAAATAATTTGAATCTCTTTTATTTCTAACTGAATTTAAAT
>JAAXHI010000403.1:1062-1545 GCA_012270875.1 Candidatus Poribacteria bacterium
TTGTGGTACTTCACAATTAAAATAGGTTATTTAATACCTTTTCAATATTAATTTTTGATAATTTTGTCCGTAAATGTATGCTGCGCGTATAATTTTTTCAAAATACGTTGGTTTAGAGTGAAAATTTTTCCGCGTGGTTTTAACCTGCTGGATTTAGCCGGTTCTTTTCTCGTCGTGTTTTATTCAAACAATTAGACGAAAAAAATGTCTGGGATAACAAATCCACATGCTACAACGTGTTATGCTAGTTCGGCGATACAATTGATAGCGAGTAGCAGGTATCTTGTAGAGAAAATAGAAGAGCATTGCCAAACTCATCAAGGTATGCTTTCATGGTTCTAATT
This sequence comes from Candidatus Poribacteria bacterium, assembly GCA_012270875.1. Taxonomy (GTDB): domain Bacteria; phylum Poribacteria; class WGA-4E; order WGA-4E; family WGA-3G; genus WGA-3G. The sequence goes on from JAAXHI010000403.1 coordinate 1,407, forward strand.
TTCCAGAAAGTTCTTGAAATAAAAAATTAAATAAAGTAAAATGTGGTTGGATTATAAATGTTCGGTAGGATTCTTTTAACATTTATATGTATAAAATGTAGTTTAGACTTGAAATATGTAATTTTAAAAAAAAATTGTT
>JAAXHI010000296.1 GCA_012270875.1 Candidatus Poribacteria bacterium
TGGATTTCAACTGCGAAAGAGACAATCGAACATAGCTTGGAAACAAGATCTCAAGTTGGCTCGTTATATTCTACATCGCGTCGTTTAAAGGCATCCTCTACATATTCTAGCAGATCGATTACCGCTAGCAGAGCGAAAGAGAAAGCCAAAGCCGCCGAGTTAATAGGCAGACTTGGTATGTTGGAAAAAAGGAAAGAGTTGGACTTGAGAGTCGAGAAGTCACTCTTTGAAGAGCAGTTGGCAGTTGCTCGTCTTCGAGAGGGCGTGTTTGCTGAAATTGATAGTGGTATCGGCGATGCAGATTTAACTGGTCGTCAAGAATTGCCTCCGAAGGATTCTTTTGTACAGGTATCTACTTCTTCTGGGCAGATTCTTCCGACTTCCTGAAGCACTTACACGTCTCCAACCTCACGTCGAGCAATATGACTAAAGTGAGCTTTACCGCTGATTTATATGACGCTCCTATGATACAAACTCCTCTTAAGCCAATGAGCATCCAAGTCTAAATTGTTCAGCACCTGAGTTTCACGTCGCCGAAATTAAGCAAGAAACAGATCCATTAGGGAAACAGAAACAAGAGCCTTTCGTGAGTGAGCCTTGATACATGGCCACACATGAAAGCACTAAGCAGTTCTGTGAAGTACTTCAACAACAGAACAGACTGACAGAATTACTAGGGGAGCAACAACGACAGAATTTACCGCCTTCTCTTACACTGAACAAGTTTAGTAGCGATCCTTTGGAGTATTTCACATTTATAAGGAGTTTTGAATCGCAAGTAGAGGTTAAAGTCAGATCGAATGATGTGCGTCTACACAGCAGTATTTACACGGAGATCCCAAGGACCTGATCAAAGGATGTCTCCACTTTGATAGACACAAAAGTACGGGAATGATAAGTACGGAAACCCTTACAAGATATCCAACTCCTATCTTAAGAGAATTAACGAGTGGCCCTGCATCCGACCAGGGGACGAGCTGACATTAGGCAGATTCTCCATCTTCCTTAATAAGCGCCGGAGCGCGATGTCAACCCCAACAACCTACCAGTCTATCTTCAACCATCCTCACAATTTACAAAGCATGGTAACCAAGCTTCCATT
>JAAXHI010000387.1:0-16406 GCA_012270875.1 Candidatus Poribacteria bacterium
ATTAGCGTGTTTTGTTTGGTGTTAATTGTCTGAATCAGGATTTACAGGATTCAAGGATTTACAGGATTAGAGACGTTTCCTACGTGAAAATTGTCCTTCATGGGATCACTAATTTATTTCATTGTCCGTGTTGTAGGCGGAACGATTTATGAAGCGTCTACAAATTTAATAGGAAACCGTTTTCGGACATCGGACGAAAACGAGCGGAAACTCAATATTTAAAAATCCGTTTCACGCGTTTTCCGATCTGGGTCAGGATTTCATACGATATTGTGCCAGCACGGTGTGCGAGTTCGTCAACTGTGATTTCCGCGTCTCCTTGCTTGCCGATTAAGACCACTTCATCGCCGACAGATACATTATCTGTGGGTTCAAGTTCCACTACACTTACATCCATGCAAACCCTTCCGATAATCGGGTGACGTGTCCCGCCGATTAACACTTCACCTATATTAGAAAGTGCCCGCGGATAGCCGTCGCCGTAGCCTACCTGTATCATTGCCACACGGGTCGGATGCGACGCTTTATAGGTCAATCCGTAACTCACGCCTTCGGCTTCCGAAATAGAACCGACCCATCCGATCCGCGTCTTCCACGTCAGCGCGGGTTCTAATACGATCGGTTTTTCGGATGCCGGATAGATTCCGTAGAGACTCAAGCCCGGACGCACGGCACCGAAATGTGATTCTGGAACCGCTAATGTCGCCGCACTGTTCGCTGCGTGGATGAGTTCGCCACCGTCAGAAATGTTTTCAAGGACGGACGAAAATCGCTCAAGTTGAACAGAAACATAACGCTTATCGGCTTCATCTGCGGTCGCAAGATGCGTAAAGAGTCCTGATACTTCAAGTCGATTCAGCGTTTCGAGTCGGTTCAAAAACTGGGTTACTTCTGTCCAACGCATACCACTCCGGTTCATCCCGGTATTGATATTGATATGGACATGGACAGGTTTGGACGCTATCTCGTTGATTCTGTACGCAAATTCCCAATCCGCAATCGTCGGTGTTAGTTCGTATTCGACGATTTGCGCTGCCTGTTCTGGGAAGGTACTAAAAAGAACAAGCATCGGTTCGCGGATACCTGCCTGACGGAGTGCTACACCTTCCTCAATTGTCGCAACAGCGAACATATCCGCAACGGAGCGCAACGCCTCTGTAACAGGGACTACGCCATGTCCATAAGCGTCCGCTTTCACGACGGCGATTAAGCGTTTTCCAGTATATGCTTTTATTGCTTCAGCGTTGCGTCGGATTGCTCCGAGGTCAATTTCTACGTGTGTTCGGTAGTCATCCATGCCTAAGGTTTATTATAATTATCCTGAACTTAATAACTATCAACACAAAGCATTTATAGGCGTGTGAAAGTGCGTATGCGTTGTGAAGGTTTCCGATGTGCTTTCTGTCGGATTTCTGCTTCTAATCGGCAATCTAAATCTTTTCGGGATGAAAATAAGACGAGGCTCTCAGATAAAGTCCGCTCTTTTCTCTTGAAAAAATATGTCAGATAAGTTTTTCAATCCGAGGTCGGAAGATTTCAACTAATTTTTCAATTTTCGTGACTAACCATTGATGTTGATCAGACCAGTCTGTTTTATCGGTAACATCGCAGTATTTTAATTCTATATATCCCTGCGTTTCACCCTTTATCCTCTCGGACCAATGAAGTTTTCCACCCAGTTCATTTTCAATCGCTACCTGTTGTTCTTTCAATGAATAAAAGTGGTCTTGTGCAGATCCTTTCATAACAAATGCAGCATAGATTGCTGGAGGCCTGACGCGTTGAGTTACTCTTATGTAGCATCCTGTTATTCCCATGTGAAGGTCTCTATAGTGGGAATCATAGGTGTTTGGTATTTTTAGACCTAATTCATCACCGGATGGTAATTCCTCAAAAAATGCAGTCCAATACTGTTCATTCTGTTTTTGTCCGGTATCATTCATCTTTATCTTTATCTCCTTTTTATTCTTTCTGACAAAACATTATAGCACAATCTGTCCAAATTTGCGAAACCTTTCGGATACCGACAATTATGCCTCCTGCTTTTGAGAGGTGGTAGCCCTACCTTGAAACCGTAGAAACAGTAGGATAAATACGATTGAGTTCGCCAGTAACATTGTTGAAATCGCATTGATCTTCGGGGTGATGCCGAATTTCAATAGCGAATAGATATGGACAGATAGCGTCGTGTAGCCGACACCTGCGGTAAAGAAGGTGATGACAAAATCGTCTATGGAGAGCGTGAAAGCGAGTAGCGCACCGCCGATAATACCGGGGGCAATGAGCGGAAATGTTATCTGCCAAAATGTTTGCCACTCGTTTGCACCGAGGTCGCGCGCTGCTTCCTCTAAAGTGTTATCGTAGCCTTGGAGTCGCGCCCGGACGACAATCGTGACGTACGCGATATTGAAAACGCAGTGCGCAATAATTACAGAGAGTAGACCGACCGGGATCCGGGTTTGGACGTAGAAGGTTAATAACGCGATTGCTAAGACAATATCGGGAATGATAATCGGGAGATAGAGGCATCGCGTGAGCGCGGTGCGGAAACGGAATCGGTATCGCTCTATTGCCAGCGCGGTGGTCGTTCCGATGACGGTAGCAATGGTTGTCGCGACACCTGCTACTATTAAGCTGTTGCGACAGGCGCGCCACAACGCCGCGTCTTCAAAGAGTTTCGCATACCAACCGAACGTGAAGCCTTCCCAAACGGAGATCTGTTCTCCGCTGTTGAATGAGAACACGACAACCGCTAAAATCGGAACGTATAAGAAAAGATAAACCAATCCAATATTGGCTTCAAGCATTCGCTTCATATTTTTATATTGCCCTAACGGGAGAGGTTAGGTTGTATTGAGCAATGAACAATATACTCAAGAACCCGCCTTCGCCTTCGGCTACAGCTTTTTTATATTGCCCTAACGGGAGATGTCAAGCTGCTTTAGGCAATGAACAACATATTCAAAAATCCGCCTTCGCCTTCGGCTACAGGCTACAGTCTTTTGCTAAGTTTTTTAATTTTCGCTAACGGGAGATGTTAGGTCACTTCAGATTCACTCTGTTGTAAAGCGCGGAAGTATAACACTGTACCGACGAGAACTATTCCCATCAACATAAACGAAAGCGCGGAGCCGAAGGGCCAATCCCGCGCGGTTTTGAATTGCCGTTCAATCACGTTACCGATATAACTCACTTTCCCGCCACCGAGAAGATCGGGGGTCAGAAACGCGCCTACCGTCGGAATAAAGACCAGCATGGATCCGGCAAGGATACCGGGTAGACTGAGTGGTACCGTTACGTGCCAAAACGCACGTCGCGGCGATGCGCCTAAATCTTGCGCTGCCTCCAGCAACGACAGATCTAATTGCTCCAGTGCTGCATATAACGGGAGTATCATAAAGGGTAGGTAGCCGTAGACCAGCCCTATCTGTACGGCGAGCGGTGTGTTCAATAACTCTAACGGTCCCCAGTCCGGGAACACTGCTCCTAAGAGGCTGTTAAGTATGCCTTCTGTGCGTAAAATCAGTATCCACGCGTAGGTTCGGATGAGGAAATTTGTCCAGAACGGGACAACGACGAGCAGTAATAAGATGTTGCGGTGTTTCGGTTTGTAGCGTGCCAGATAGTAGGCGAACGGGTAACCGAGGAAGAGGCAGACTGCGGTGCAGACTAATGCTGTTGATACGGATCGCCAGAGGATGCCGAGATAGAGTCCATCGAATAGACGTTCATAGTTCTCTAACGTGAAGACCCAACGCACGCCGCCATAAGTCCCACGCTCTATGAAACTATAGATAAATACCGACACCAACGGCAGCAGAAAGAAACAGATGAGCCAGAATACAACTGGAAAGAGGAGGATAAAGAGATGATAATTACGACGCATTTTCCTTTAGGGTTCGGCTATGTAGAGATTTTATTGGTAGGTGAATTTTCAGTTTCAGTTTCCCTCTCGCCTTTCATACAAATCGCGAATATTCTCCTCACAGATAAATTCAATTTCCAATCCGTTTTCGACGAGTGCCTCTCGGAATCCGTACCATTGACTGTCCACGGCTTGCAAGATTGGTGACTTTTCTTGATGAGAGTTCTCGTACGCAACGGCTACAGCAATAAATTTTCGATCGTCTGTGTCAAAATCACTGAGTGCTGGATCACTTGGAAACTCTTCAAAACCGCGACTATCTTGTGTCGGCGTAATAGATACCTGCACACACTCTTCGGGATTTGTATAATTACGGATGAACCATTCTAAAAAAAAAACATTTATCCGTGCTTCTGTTGTTGAGTCGTCATCTTCAAGATAGTCTATGTATTCGCCGAGAATTGCCCGATTGTCATCAATAACTATCTTTTCAGGTCCCTCTATAACCCTGTCCAGTCGTTCTTGACAAGCAATTACGCAGCTGGACCATGCTTGTGGAGAGATGCCTTTTGCGACCAAGATAACATTTGTATCTATAACTACTGCTCCCATTAACTCTCTGCTTTCTCCTGACGTTTCATCTGTTCCCGTGTCATTTTAACGAGATCGCCTCTTACATCCCCAAAGAAGTTTTTCGGCCAGTTCTTGATGTTACCCAGATCATCAATCTCCAATGGTTTTAGGTTGGAAATCCCGTTCTCATTTTCACAAAAATAAAGAGAGGTGTCATTTGCAGAAATCCTTTCTTCTGCAATCCGAAATTGCAGACGGGTCAATAGGTGTTCGCTGTGGCTCTCCACCAGAATTTGGAGGTTCCGTTCGGTGATAACTTCTATCAGGAGGTCAGCGAGATCGGCTTGTGCTTTCGGGTGGAGATGAGTGCCAGGTTCTTCCAGAATCAATGTCGATCCCACGGGAACGTAGTAGCACAAAACGAGGACAGGTAGAAATTGCGCTACTCCATAACCTATATCCGCCAGGGTTACTTTAACACTGTTAGGGCTTTTTTGTATGCGCATCTCATAGTTCCTGTCATTTCGCGGACCCGTTCGCTGAAACCAAAATCCGGACGCTAATTCCATTTTTTGGAGCCATGCGGAGATTCTCTCCTCAATTGGAACATCTTTTCCTTTATAAGGTGTCATGCGTTGATCTACGCGCGCTGAGAGAAGGGCATCAATGGTTTGATCACCCCATAGTCCAGTGTCCTCAGGATAATTTCCTTCCCAATGATAATTACGCCTTGGATGGGCGCGGGTTGAAACAATATAGTAGATGTGAGAAAATAATTCCTCAAATTTAGAGGAAAGCAAGTTTAAAAAGTCGTTCGACCCCGGAAATGCATTTGTTGTCTCTTCCATACTATAGCAGTTTTTATAAGTTCCTGTGAATAGGCGTTTATTGCGATAGGAAATAGTCTTGTCTTCTAGCTTTATTTTTTTAATTTCACGGCCACCAATATCGTAACAAATACGATTAACAACTTGCGAACTACCATACCTCTGGATAGCGGTCTCAAAATTGAAGGAATCAAATGTTACTTCATGGGGCTCTAATCTATTTTGGGGAATTCTAATCGTTATTGGTTCTGGGAATTTACATCCAAACCCCAATTCAAGTAGTTCTCCATCTTTATGGCCATGAATTACCTCTTGGAAATTGCCAAGATTGACATAGGAATTTTTGCCTCCAAAGAAGATAACTTCTTTCGTCCCTATAGTCTGCTTGAGCAACAACAATATCTGCAACAAACTGCTTTTCCCAGAACTGTTTGTCCCAAAAAAACCTGTCAACGGAGTAAGCGGAACCTTAACTTTGTCCTTCCATGCTTTGAAGTTTTTCACCCGTATATGTGTGATCATCTTCCTTTCCTTCCTTGGCGTGGACGTTGGATATCCTCCTCACAGATGAGGTCAATGTTAACACCACAGCTTGCGAGTGCATCCATAAATCGAAGCCATCCTCTATCTATCGCTAACAAAATCGTTGGAACTTGTCCGGCATCGCGTTTGTGTGCAAGGGCAACGGCAATGAATTTTCTGTCATCTGGGTCAAAACCACTTAAAGTGTTATCAGTGGGAAACTCTTCAAAATCTGTTCCATTTCCAGTTAGTGATGTGATATGCACCATTGTACAGACGGTTGGGTTTTTCTGGTTTTGTAGTAACCTTTTCACGAAGAGATCGCCAATTCCTTTTTTGGTGTTTGGATGCGTATTATCATCGTACTCTCCCAAAATTCGCCACCTGTCATCAACAACCACTCGTTCATTCTGCTCAATAATCTGCTGGAGTCTATCTTGACAATGGTCTCTACAATCGGCACGTTTATCATCCGTATCATTTGCGATTACAATAACATTCGTATCTACGATAACAGCGTCCATTAACCCTCCGCTCTCTTTTGACGTTCCCGCTGTGCTTTGGTCATTGCAAACAGGTCACCCATCTCGTCCCCAAAAAAGTTTTCGGGCCAGTTCGCAATATTGCCGAATTCATCCATCTCTAACGGGTCAATTTCAGAAACACCTTTTTCATTACGGCAAAAATAGAGGGCAGTCTTATCTAGTGTAATATCCTCTTCAGCAATGCGTCGTTGCAATCTATTTAAAAAGTGTTCGCTGTGACTCTCTACCAGAATCTGGAGGTTGCGTTCGTTTACAACTTCTATTAGAAGATCTGCGAGTTGAGCTTGAACCTTTGGATGAAGATGAATACCGGGTTGTTCCAAAATCAGGGTTGAACCCTCTAAGGCGTAGTAACAGAGAACCAGGACTGGTAAAAATTGAGTTAGCCCGTACCCCATGTCAGCTAAAGTCACTGGTGGGCTAGACGAAGTTTTTTGAATGCGAACTTCATAGGTTTTTCCGCTTGTCCAGTCAAGCGCAAACGAATGTGCTAAACTCATCTCTTGTAACCAATATGAAACTCTTTGTTCAATAGGAACCTCTTCCGCCTCATGTAATGTTTTCAGATTACGCGCGCGCGCAGAGAGGAGAGCATCAATCGACCAGTCACCCCACTGCCCAGGATGTTCAGGATGGCTGCCTTCCCAAGTATAGGCGCGTAGTGGATTTACCCGAGTCGGACCTAGGTAATAGACGCACGAAAATAGATTCTCAAATATTGATGAGATTTGTCGTAAAAATTTTTGATTCCACTCTCTATGAACAGGCCTCAATCTTGGCCTACCATAGCAGTTTTGAATATATGCATATCCAATTTGAGTTCCATTTACGAACTGGAATCCTTCGGTTCTTCCTCCTCTTTCACTAACATTCCACACTATTTTCCAACCGTTAGAAGAGTCAGCATAACGAAAATTACGAACAAAGGATACCCTATTTCGCCCTTCAACAACTGTGTTAAAAGTAAATCGATCTACCTTTGACTGTTTACGTTCATCTATAGAGAAATCAACCGAATGTGGTTTTATAAGTTCACACGCGAATTCTAACTCAAGTACCTCTTCCAAATTATGCCTATGAATAACTTCTTGGAAATCGCCGAAGTTTATAAGAGAATTTTCGTCGCCGAAGAAAACAACTTCCTCGGCATCTGAACGTTCTACTGTTTGCTTGAGGAACAAAAGCATTTGCAACAGACTACTCTTACCAGAACTATTTGTCCCCAAAAAGCCTGTCAACGGTGCAAGTTCTACTATGTCACTATCTTCCCAAGATTTGAAGTTTTTCACCCGTATATGTGTAATCATTTCTCTGCCTCCATGTTAACTCTATTATACGCATTTTCACACGAAAGCGCAACGAAAACCTAAATTCCAGAACGGCACCGATACACAAATATAAATCTTCCAATCGCAATTCTCATCGGTTTTCATTTGATTCCAAAGGCAAAATCAGGTAAACTATTTTTACGCTCGCCTTGATATATCAATTACCAAAATACCGCTTAAAAGGAGATATACATTGGAAAAGATTCGTGAACTGATTACGCTCTTAGAATCTGGCGTGGAAGATTATGAGGAGCAGATGAAGATCCTACAGACAGAACGCTTGAAATATATCCGCCTCTCTATGACAGATGGTTTTGGGACGGAGGAAGGTGATTCCAAGGAATCGTGGCTGCTCCACCTTAAACAACTTGAGGATTCACTGAAACTTAGACTCAACAGCATACGACAGGCAATCGTGGAAACCGCACGAGATATTCAGAAAGAGGAAAACGCATGATATTATTGAAATCCACGTCTCCTTATATAGGAAAATGTCTGATATGTGCGATGCTGTTGGTATGCGGCTTTGGTGTCTCAATAACAGAGGCGCAAGAGATGAACAGCACCCAGATTATTGAAGCAGCGATCCGACACCAGAATTTGGGGTTGGCATATCTTGAAGAGTCGCAGCCCTCAAAAGCAGTCGAGGCGTTTACGGCTCTCATTGAACTGCTTCCTGACGAAGCGATCGGTTATGGCAATCTCGCTGTCGCACACCTACGCTTACAGCAGGCAGCTGCTGCCGAAGCAGCGGTAAAACTCGGCATCGCTGTCGCACCGATGGATAGTCAGCTACATTTCATCTTATCCGAAATCTACCAGTTGCAGGGGAAGACTGATTTGGCAGTCGAGGCGATGAAGGAAGCTATTCGGTTGGACCCGGATGAATTGGAGTTTCGTTACAAACTGGTTCGGTACTATCTTGGACGACAACGAAACGATCCGGAAGCACAGCAGGTGGCGGTTCGGCATCTTCAGGAACTTCATTACCGATCGCCTGTGAATATCGTTGTGCTGATGAAGTTGACACTCGGATTGTTAACACAAGAAGAATATGAAGCAGCTGGAGACCTCGCTCAGAAACTACAAACCCTTTTAGGCGATACTGATGCGGAAAAACTTGCATACCTGACGCAAGGGATAACAGCAATAGAACAAAAAGACCTAAAACTCGCTACACGCAATATCCGAATCTTTGAGAACTTGCACCGAGCAAGTCCGCGCTATCAGCAGGGTATCGGCGAATTGGTGACCGACATTCTTGGACACCCGATAGAGACGTTCAGCGCGGGGTTCAAAGCGCGAATCATCGCTAAAGAGAGTCTACCGATTGGGGTGGAATTTGTTGATGTCACCGAAGCACTTGGACTTGCTGATGTGGGCGGTTTGAATACGAGTGTCGGGAGTGTTTCACTGGCTGACTACGATGGTGACGGCAATCTCGACCTGTATACAACTCCGATGGGGACACTTTTGCATCAGAATACCGATGGATATTTCGCGCCTGTTCAGCCGTTTCAAGAAGTACTGGAACAGGCTTCTTTAAATCCACATACTGTCGCTTATGCAGATATAGATAAAAATGGCACACAAGATTTTCTGTTGCAAACTTTCAACGGGATAACACACCTCCGAATAGACGAGACAGAAAATTGGAAAGCGTCTCCGCTCGTTCAGTATGCGCAGCGACAAGAGGTAACCGGCGTACTCCACACTGTCGATTATGACCACGATGGCGATCTGGATCTCTTTTCAGGACAGACCAGCACTACGATGTACCGCAATAACGGAGATGGCACATTCACCGATGTTACAGCAGAGACCTTTGTGAAGATAGATACGAATGAGGCATCCACGCAACAGCCCGCGCCTGCTGAAGTCTTCTCCGCTGATTTCGACGACGATGGCGATATAGATGTCTTTGCTACGCACCGCGAGACGGGATGCACGCTTTACAATAACCTCCGTCAAGGGAAACTGCGTGCTGTTTCTGATGAGACTGGTATTCCGCAGGATGTCCATTATACCGCAGCTGCCGTCGGTGATTATGACAATGACGGTGATATTGATATTTTCTTAGCGACTGCAGACCGTATCCATCTCTACCAGAATAGAGGGGACGGAAGTTTCGTTGATGATCCGCGTTTAGAGGCAGGTGTGCGTGATCTACCGCCTGTGCTATTGAGAAACATAGATTACGATAATGACGGGTTTGTTGACCTCTGGGTGAGCGGTAAAGATGGAATGTTCCTATTCCGAAACGATGGGACTGGACAGTTTATGGAACCCTACCCCTTAATAGAAACCGTCACAGCAGAAGGTGCGATCCTTGCGCGCGCGACTATCGGGACAGTCGCGGATTACGACAATGACGGCGATCTCGACCTTTTTTTCATCAACGGTGAAGGACAACTTCGCGCCTTGCAGAATAACGGCGGGAATGAAAATAACTGGATACAGGTGCGATTAGAGGGCATCACTACTGGCAATAACAAGGTGAATAGAGACGGTATCGGCTCGAAACTGGAGGTGAAAGTCGGTGACCTGTATCAACTGCAGTATGTGTCCGAACAGGTTTCCCATTTTGGGTTGGGTGCGTTCGACGCTGCAGATGTTGTGCGTGTTGTCTGGACGAATGGTGTGCCGCAGAACGTCATTGAACCGCAGGCGAGACAACGGATTCAGGAGAAGCAGATATTGAAAGGTTCCTGTCCGTTTTTATATGTCTACGATGGCGAAAAGTATCAATTCGTTACCGATCTACTCTGGCGTGCGCCTTTGGGACTTGTCACCTCAATGGGGTTTGTCGCACCTGACGAAACGAAGGATTTCATAAAGATTTCGGGGACGCAGATAAAACCGAAATCTGGTAGATATTCCATTCAGATTACAGAAGAGTTATGGGAAACCGCCTATTTTGACGAAGTGAAACTGATAGCCGTTGATCACCCTATAGGTACCGACATTTTCGTAAATGAGCAGTATACGCCGCCACCCTTTGCGGAATTCAAGGTCTACGGTGTCGCTGAGAAGCTGCATCCGAAATCTGCGGTCGATCATCACGGTGGAGATGTGTCTGATGCGTTAAAAGCGTTTGATTACCGTTATGCCGTTGAACACGCGCCCGGTGCTTATCAAGGGGTTGTCGAACCGCATGCGATTGTCATTGATCTTGGCGATGTGCCTAATGACGCGCTTGTGACGCTATTTTTGAGCGGATGGATTTTTCCGACGGATACCAGTATCAATGTTGCGCTGTTCCAGAACCCTGAAATTAATCCCAGTTTTCCATCGGTTGCTGTGAAGGACGCAAATGGAGACTGGAAAACCGTTATTGATATGATTGGGTTGCCTGCTGGGAAAAATAAGACGATTACGGTTGATTTGACGGGCAAATTCCTTTCAGATGATCGGCGTGTGCGGATTGAGACCGATATGCAGATTTATTGGGACGCGGCGTTTTTCACTGTCGGCGCGCAAGACGTACCGGTAGAGATGACGACGTTGAACCCAGACAGCGCGGATCTACACTACCGCGGCTTCTCCGAAATGTACCGTCCGAACCCGCACGCACCACATCTGTTCGATTACCAAAAGGTGACGGCAGATGCACAGTGGCGCGACCTCGCAGGGTATTACACGCGTTACGGGGATGTCAACCCGTTGTTGCAGGAAGTTGACGATATGTACGTTATTCTCAATGCGGGGGATGAGATCACAGTGGAATTTGATGCCTCACGATTGCCTGTTTTAAAATCCGGGTGGATGCGCGATTTTATCCTCTATAGCGATGGATGGGACAAAGATGGCGACATCAATACGCTCACATCACAGACGGTTGAACCGCTGCCGTTTCACGGGATGTCTGCCTATCCGTATCCAGATAACGAACATTACCCAGACGACGCAGCGCATCGGCGGTATCAGCTTGAATACAACACCCGGCGTGTGGAGCATCGTCTACCGCCATTACCTGAAGGATCAAAACCGTGAAGGTAAGTCGGGGCATTAGGACGCTGATTGTTGTGATGCGTGTGTGATTTCATCTCTGATTCGGCGTAACGGAATATATAAGGAGAGCGTCGCAATGACCAAGATGCCCGCCAGCACTGCGTAAGGGGACGCCTCATTCGCATAGAGCCAACCACCGAGGAGCGGTCCCAAAATGCGACCTAAACTTAAAAATGCATCCATAATGCCGATGGCAGCACCTTGACCGATTCGAGTCTGCTTAGAAATCCACGATGTATTCGTCGGACGGATCAACTGGTTCCCGATGCCGGTAATCGTGAGATATACCGTGAGCGTTACGAAGGAGTAGGCTTTAAGCAGTAATACCATGCCGAGTGCGTTGAGCAGTAGACCGGTAAGAATGATGCGTCGCTCCCCGAACCTATTGATTAACCTGCCGAGCAGTCCACCCTGCAGTGGCACGACAATCGCACCCATAACCATGAACATCCAGCCCATCTCCCGCTCTCCATAGTCCCACTTATCTTCGATGAACAGTGGAAACGTCATCTCCAAGCCTGCGAAACTGAAGGTAGAGAAAAAAGCGACAAGAAAAAGCGGGGTCAGTGGTGATTTCAGAGTCGTCTGACGAAATATTTCACGTGGTGAGATCCATTCATGCCGGTCTTTGAGTGCGTCGTCTGTGAGACCTTTCTGGAGTGATTCGGGTAGCAGAACAAGCGCGAAGAGGAAGGTGAGTAGCGACAGACCGCCTGCGACAAAGAACGGCATATCGTGGCTGCCCATGATGCCACCGATCGCCGGTCCGAGGATGAAACCGAGTCCCATCGCTGCGCCCATTAACCCCATACCTCTACCGCGTTCCTCTGATGTGGTAATATCAGCGACATAAGCCATGACACTTGGCAGCACCGCCGCTGAGGCGATGCCCGCTGCACTACGCGCGATAAAAAGCCATACGTAACCTGTTGCCAATCCGAAACCGACTAAGGCGACAGCATTTCCGAGCAGTCCGAGCAGAATAGCGGGTTTTCTACCGTGTTTGTCCGAGAGTCTACCCCAGATCGGTGCAAAGAGCAGTTGCATCCCGGAATAGATGGACATTAATATCGCGATTTCAGTGGTGGTTGCGCCAATCTCTTTGGCGTAATAGGCGAGGTTCGGAATGATGATGCCAAACCCAAGCATCACGAAGAATAGGGTTAAGAACAGGAGAAGTAGTTTTGATTTTTCCATCTAAGATGAACGCGAAAATCCGCGATAAAGAATCCGTGCCTTTTCCGCTCCAGCAGATTTTAGTTATTGGTGAGATCTGGGAGCATTTCTATAAATCTAATATCGTCTATTATAACAGGTTTGCGGAAAGTCATCAACATAAAAACGGGAGTTGGACGATGAGACTTGTCGCTGCCAAGGTTCGCCATTTCACTGCCTTATAATAACAAAATTCTGTACAATTGGCGGCACACTTATTGGAAAATTTATTATGGAAATTTTCGTAAATCTTTGCTATTATAAAAATGGTTTCATAAGGCTTCATACATTCAACATACTTAAATATCGGAGGAAAGATGGCGACCGAATTTGTGCATCTACACAATCACAGCGAATACAGCATGCTTGATGGCGCGTGCCGCATTGAGGATATGGTCAATTGGGCAGTCGAGAACAGTGTGCCTGCTGTTGCACTGACTGACCACGGCAATATGTTCGGTGCTTGGGAACTCTACGAAAAAGCGACAAAAGCCGGTGTCAACCCGATCGTCGGGTGTGAGGTGTATGTCGCGCCCGGAGACCGAAAACAGCGCGGGAAGGGACAAGGCGGTCCTTATCACCTCACGCTGCTTGCCGAAGATGCAACCGGTTACCAGAACCTCCTAAAATTGGTATCGCTCGGATACACAGAAGGGTTTTACAGCAGACCTCGTATTGATATGGAAATTCTGCGCGAGTACCGTGATGGAATTATTGCACTCACGGGGTGTATCCAAGGCCAAGTGCCACAACTCCTCTGCTCAAGTCGGCGAGAAGAAGGTATCCAACACTTCAAGACGTTGATGGAGATAATGGGAGAACGGAACCTATATGTCGAGGTACAGAACCATTATATTGACAAGGAGCAAGAGGCGTACCCGATAATGGTCCAATTGGCGAAAGAGTTCAATCTCCCCATCGTCGGCACAAACGATTGTCACTACCTCCGAAAATCGGATCACGAGATGCACGATGTCCTTCTCTGTATCCAGACGAAGCGGACTGTCAACGACCAACAACGGCTGCGGTTCGACAACCACTTCTACTTTAAAAATGTTGACGAAATGCGGGAAGTGCTTAAGGATTATCCGCCGGAAGCCATCAGCAATACGCTTGAAATTGCGAATCGGTGTAACCTCAAACTCGATTATGGTGAGAGTGTGATGCCGAAATACGAGGTGCCTGAAGGCCACACAAACGACAGTTATCTCAAGGAGTTGTGCTACGAAGGTTTACGCGAAAAGTATGGAGAACTCTCCGAAGAAGTTCAGCAGCGACTTGATTACGAACTGGATATTATTAACAAAACAGGCTATCCCGGCTATTTTCTCATTGTGTGGGATTACGTTAAATACGCGCACAAACAGGGGTATCCGCTCTCTGCACGCGGTTCTGCCGCCAGCAGTCTTGTGCTATATGCGCTCGATGTGATTGCCTTCAATCCGATGGATTACGACTGCCTCTTTGAACGGTTTTTGAACCTCGAACGTATCAGCCCTCCCGATATTGACATAGATTTTGCTGACCGTGCCCGTGAGCATGTGATTGATTATCTTGTCGAAAAATATGGTGAAGATTCTGTCGGGAAAGTCGCGACCTTTGCGACATTGGGTGCAAAAGCCGCTATCAAGGATGTCGGTCGCGCCCTTGAAGTCCCACTTGAAGATGTGGCAAAGTTAACAGAGCTGATCCCATCTACGCCGGGGATAACGCTTGACGACGTGTTGGAACAGGTGCCAGATTTTCAGGCACTTGCGGAGCGACCGGAAAATAAGGAGTTGATGGACCTCAGCAAAGCGGTGGAAGGTATGAAACGTCACGTCTCTTGCCACGCCTCCGCAATCGTCGTCTCAAACGGTCCGTTGGCTGACTATGTTCCGCTCTTCAAGGATAAACACGACCAAGTTGCCTCGCAGTTTGAAGGAAAAACTGTTGAAGGTGTCGGTATCGTCAAATTCGATTCACTCGGTTTACGAAGCCTTACTGAGACGTACGACTGTCTACAGATGGTTAAAACAAATCACGGCAAGGCACTTAAACTCGAAGATATCCCTTTTGATGACAAAAAGACTTACTCGCTTATCAGTGAAGGGCTGATTGCGGGTTTGTTCCAATTGGAAGGCTCTGACGGTATGTATCGGGTTGTTGTTCAACTCAAGCCGGATAACTTTGAGGAGTTTTCTGCGATACCTGCGCTCTATCGTCCGGGTCCGATAGAGAGCGGCATGATGCAGCAGTTTATAGACCGAAAGAACGGGTTGCAAAAGGTAGAATACCCGCATCCATCGATCGAGAACGCGCTCGAAAATACCTACGGTGTTTGTATCTATCAGGAGCAGGTGATGCAAATCGCGCGCGATATGGCAGGCTTTACGCTCGGTGAGGCGGATATCCTCCGCTCCGCAATGGGAAAGAAGGACGAGGCACTGCTCAAAGCACAGCGCGAAAAATTTATTGAAGGCGCGACGAAAAACAAGATCTCTGCCAAAGAGGCAGAGGAGGTGTACGACTTAATTGAACCCTTTGGGGGTTATGCTTTCAACAAATCACACACTGTTGCGTATTCGATGTTAGCATTCCATATGGCGTACCTGAAAACGCACTATCCACACGAATTCATGGCAGCACTGATGACGGGAGAAGCAGGCGATTCAAAGAAAACTACCCGTTACCGTGCCGAATGTAAAAGACTTGCTGACTTCTTGGATGTAGAAATCAACCTACTCCCACCGGATGTCAACAGCAGCAGAAAGGAATTCACTGTAGATGGCAACGATATATGCTTCGGACTTGTTGCTTTGAAAGGTATCGGTGATGCCGCTATAGACGCAATCGTGGAAACACGGGAGGAGAGCGGTTCATTTACATCGCTACAGGATTTTTGTGAACGCGTGGATATGAAGCAGGTGAATAAACGCGCTGTTGAGAGTCTGATTTTGAGCGGTGCATTTGATTCGCTTGAGGGACATCGCGCACAATACCTCGAGAGTTTAGAGAATATTATGAAAGCCGCGCAAAACGCGCAAGCCGAACGCGATCGCGGACAGATGAGTCTTTTCGGGAATGGCGAGGAAGCACCGGCTGCGACCGTAACGCTTGCGGAAGCATCTGAATTGGACCCGTTGGAACGGCTGATGCGAGAAAAGGAGCAACTCGGTTTCTACGTTTCCGGTCATCCGCTTGAAGAATATAGCGACATTATCGAAAACTACACAAGCACAAGCACCCAAACCCTCACTGCATATCGTATCGACTCCGAGGTTGATGTTGCTGGCTTGATAACCGAGGTTAAAAATATCACTACGAAGAAAGGCGATCCTATGGCGGTGATTGGACTTGAGGATTTGGAAGGCACGGTAGAGGTCGTTATTTTCCCAGATGCTTATAAAACCGCTGGCGATCTTGTTGAAGGTAGGGTCGTTTGGATTCGCGGGAAAGTCAATATCAATCAGAATAGCAGAAATCGGAAGTCTGAGAATGGCGAGACCGAGAAAGAAGAGCGTCAGATACAGGCAGATCG
>JAAXHI010000387.1:16448-17263 GCA_012270875.1 Candidatus Poribacteria bacterium
CAGAAAATAGCTGCTGCGAACAAGGGCGAATTGGATCTAATTTTGAGGCTTATGAGTTCTCGTTATGGTGAAGTCATCGCGAAATGCGGCAAAGCCTATAACATCACCTACGCTCCGACTGTCATTGAACAGGTTGAAGGCTTATTCGGCGAAAATTGTATTAAGCCGAGCAACCGCACGATTCGTGGCAATAAGAGCCGCACCTCACGGATGGATTTTGTTTAGTTTATCTCTAAGTGCGTGAGGTTCAGGACATGAACGCGCTAACACTACAGGAATTCACTCATTATGCAGTATCGCACACTCGGTAAAACAGGACTTAGCGTATCGGAGATTGGTTACGGCGGTGGTAGAGTCCGTCCGGAACACGATGAAACATCAGTTGTCAATATGCTTCATCACGCAATGGATGCGGGACTCAACTATTTCGATACCGCACCGGATTACGGTGGCGGGTATAGCGAGACAATTATTGGAAAGGCAATCGCGGGACGGCGGGAATCGTGCATCGTCGCCACGAAGACGGAAGCATACGATCCCGATGGGATTGTCACCGATGTGGAAGGGAGTCTGCAACGTCTCGGCACCGACTATATCGATGTGCTGCAATTCCACGGTGGCTGGTTCTATGGGGAAGATACAGAACGCATCCTGAACGGCGGTGGACTGGAAGCCTATTTGAAATTGAAACAGACGGGTCAGGTGCGATTCATCGGTTTCTCCGCTGACGGTCCCTCTGGTGGTATAGAGGCGTTTATCGCTACCGGCGCGTTTGATATGATGCAAATCCATTATAACCTGATGTATCAGAGCAC
>JAAXHI010000268.1:0-6786 GCA_012270875.1 Candidatus Poribacteria bacterium
GAAGAGATAAGGTAGATGTTCTTTAAAATAGTTAGGATCAGCGATAATATAGTGTCCGGGTGGCAATGTTACAGACTCTTTTGGCATGTGAGGTTATTCCTTTCAGAGGTCCGTTTTTGGAAGAATGCCTACTTTCCATTTATGTGATGATATAGTATCATATTACATGTGAAAAGACAATAGATATTTTAGGAATTACGCAATTTTGAGATGAATAGTAAAAGATTCCAATTGTTGTGGGAAGTAACAATTGGAAGAAAACAACATAACTAATGAAGTGATAATAGAAGGCAAGGCGGATTATCGGCGCAAGTTAATTCCCATTATTGGGAAATGCTGATCAAAGGCAAACGCTTCAGAGATGTTATTCTCCCCACACACCACAAAACTGGTACAATCAGTAAAAGATAACCGTGCCGAGTCATACTGACGAAAAAGTGCTTTCGCTTTCTCAAACATGTCCTTATCAATTTCTACAAGAGTTAAAACACCAGTTTCCACAAGTAGTTCGATACGGTTCAAAAACATAACCGCTATTGAGTGGTTAGTGTCATACCTAAGACGAGTAACGGTTTCATCAATTACATAATCTGTAGTTAGGAAATCTGTCTCCTGCTGTTGGGTTCTGTGGTATATTGTTACAGCTTCATGATGGTGTTGATCCCTTGGATTAGAGATAGCAATCCATGCACCAGTATCAACAAAAATCATCGTTTTGTTTCCAATTCATAGATAGCGTCATCATGATTGACAGAGGCATCAGTCTTGTCAGATTCCGCCATTCCAATCATCTCCTTAAAAATAGAGTCAGATGCTTCTCTATTATTTCGTTCAATGATTTCACGGATTCGTCCACCATTGACAAGAATAATGAAATAATCAAGCGTGTCTGAGGCACTGTTTAGAATGTTGGCAAAAACATGCCGTAGACTCTGGTTTTCAACATCAAAATACGCTGCTATTTTTAAATAGGTTCGTCCTTCCCGATGTGCGCTCCCACTTGAGCGCAAGTTCTGAAGTTTCCGTAGAAAAGCAATATGAGTCTCAGCACCTTCAAAGTTGTTCAAATGCAGGGCAGCTTCAAGCAGCATGATGCCTCTTTTATCTTTAAACGCTTCTCGCCTCTCACAGGGAATCAATTTTCTAATTGACTCCTCATTCAAGGAATCAATAAGTATCTTAGCAAGGCTTAACACCAAACCATCGAAATCTCGCTGTTCATCGGTAGCAGGAATTCTCAAGGATTGTAAGTGATGTTCATCGGCAGTACGCAATGGTAACAACCACTGCCAACCGAGATGCGTTTGACTCGCCTTTTGTAAATCATCATAACTTTGTTTAAATGTATGTTCCGGTCTGTCTGAATCTGTGAATTGCGCCCCAAGTTGACGTGCGAAATACGTCTTACTCACACCACCCGTTGGTGGAACATTGTACTGATGCCAATGTGTCTGTTCACTGTACGGCAAATCGCGTCCGAGGTCACCTAACCACGCACAAACTATGTCATCATGGTGATTATCAATATACATGCCCCACAAACTACCGCAGCGAAGCAGGGAATCTTCTACAGTATATTTACTCGGCTCTTGGTAATATTTTTCAAGGACTTTTTTACGGAAATGGACCGGTGTTAAATAACTCGGAGCGTCTTCATCTACCCCGCGTATATTCTTGGGATCTGCTGGCGTTTTGAGTTCATCCGGATTGGAGGTGTAAATGATTTTCTCTCCGTTTTCATTAACATCAACAACAAATGAGACATATTTCTTTTCAGATACTTCAGCGAAGGGCCAGAAGCCGCTCTTAATCTTTGGTAACGGTTCGACGATCCGTTTTCCCACTAATCGACTAAACGCTCTACAGTGATTAATACCCTCAAGATCGCCATAGCGTTGCATCCAACGCATCAAATCATCTTGCCGATCTTCGTCACCTGCTGTGAATCCAAGTTCTTCTAATGTCTGCGTTGAAGTTTCACTAGAAATGAATTGAATGGAGAGATGCATCTCCTTGATCGCCAAAAATTGGCGAATTTCTTTGAGCCGTATCTGAATATAGTTCGGTTTAACAACCGCAACAATTTCTTCATTTCCATCTTCATCAATTTTGATATATTGATCCATTTTTCTATCGTGATAGAGATTATGGAAAAGACGGAATTCTTCGGATAGCTCCCTATAGTCATCACGCAATCTATGGAAACTTCTGCCAATGATTAGGGGTTCAACACCGTTGTCAACGCCATAGCGGAGGTATTCACGTACCTCTCTGCTACCTTTGTTGAAGATTATACCACTGGGCATGTCCTGGGAAAATTCCATATCCCATGTTGAAACAGAAAGTGCTTTTTCAATGTGCGCAGATGGAATCAGCACACAATAAATATAATGTGTACTGTGTTCCTCCGTATATGCTTGATATACAGTGAGCATCTCGTGCCACTTCATATCGCGTTGCATGTGTTGCAGAGTCTGCACTTGTGACAGTCGTCTTTTGTCTGTATCAAGGCTCATGATGTCCTCCTCCCGATCATTGTATAGAATACCTACTTGAAGTATATCACATTTTCCACTTGCATTACAAACCGATTTCGTCTAAACTTTTATGACAATCCAATTGTGTCATAAGGAGATAAGCGTATGACGATTCGAGTCGGTATTGTGGGTACAGGCGGAATCTCACGTGCGCACCAGCGGGCTTATACGCAAGTAGGCGGTTTCGAGATCGTCGCCGTCTGCGACATCATCAAAAGCAAGGCGAATGAAGCTGCCGATCGCTGGGGTGTCCCCAGAAAACACGTCTTCACCAGCTACAACAAGATGCTGGAGATGGACGAAATCGATACGGTCAGCGTTTGCACTTACAACCAAGGCCATCGCCGTCCAGCGGTCGCAGCGTTGAATGCTGGTAAGCACGTCTTTTGTGAGAAACCGATGGCAGCGACGCTCCCAGATGCAACAGCAATGGTACGCGCCGCGAAAGCGTCCGGCAAAATCTTGCAAATCGGTATCCACAGCACTTTTAATCCGAGACTCCAATTCGCTAAAAAGGTGATCGATTCAGGACTGCTCGGCGACATCTATTATTCTGAATCTACAGGAGGCAGTCGACGCAGGAATCCGGGACGTACATTCATCTACAAAAAGACCGCAGGTGCCGGTGCAATCGTAGATGTCGGTGTCTACAATATGCACGATTCGTTGTATGCGATGGGGTATCCAAAACCAGTGCGGGTCTCCGCAATCACTGAGGATTACATCTCACAGCAGGATCCGCAATTTAAGGGTATCATGGACGTTGAAGAGTTTGGTGTCGCATGGGTCCGATTTGACAATGGCAGTGTGATGGTATTCAAAATCTCTTGGGTAGTGCATCAGGATTCGCTCGGTCCCAGTTTTTGTCTCGGTAAAGAAGCAGGTATTTCTCTGAACGGACCCGTTATCTATGCCGATGCTTATACAAATGACCTGAAAAAACTTGTCAAATCCGAAGGACTCACCGCAGAAGCGAACCCACCGGAAGGGATGACGACCATTAAGTTCTCAGGTTTCCCAGAGATCGATGTCTGGCAAGCACAGATAACGGCGTTCCGTGAAGCCGTCAAAGCGGACGCGCCATCGCCGATACTCCCAGAAGGTGTCTTACTCACCAACGTGATTATGGACGGTATCTTCCGTTCGCATGCAGCTGGGAAAGAGGTCGCAGTGAGAGTACCGGAGATTTAATATAGTGTCTGAATCGCGGATTATCACGGATGGCAAGGATTACGCGGATTTTAAGAGGTTTTTGGAGTAGTAATGTATTTAGTCTCGTAGGAGGTTTTTGCTGGAGTGTTTCTTCAGCATCTGTAGAATTAAGTCGAACTCACGTTGTTATAAGGAGATAAGGGTATGACTGTCAAAGTTGGTATTATTGGTACAGGTGGTATTTCACGGGCGCACCGGGGTACATACGAGAAAGTTGGTGGTTTCGAGATCGTCGCCGTCTGCGACATCATCAAAAGCAAGGCGAACCAAGCCGCTGACGAGTGGGGTGTCCCCAGGAAAAATGCCTTTTCAAGTTACAACAAGATGCTCGAAATGGACGAACTTGATGCGGTGAGTGTCTGCACTTACAATCAGGGGCATCGGCGACCTACCGTCGCAGCACTGAACGCCGGTAAACACGTCCTCTGTGAGAAACCGATGGCAGCAACGCTCCCAGATGCGACAGCAATGGTACGCGCCGCGAAAGCGTCCGGCAAAATCTTACAAATCGGTCTCAATCCGACGTTTGATCCGAGGCTCCAATTCATAAGAAAGGCTTTCGACGCGGGGCTGTTCGGCGATATCTACTATTCCGAATCCGCAGGGTGCCGACGCCGCGGGAATCCGGGACATACGTTCATCTACAAAAAGACCGCAGGTGCCGGGGCAACCGTCGATATCGGGGTCTACAACATGCACGCTTCGCTATATGCGATGGGCTACCCGAAACCGGTGCGGGTCTCCGCGATTACCCAGGATTACATCTCGCAGCAAGATCCAAGATTTAAGGGGATCATGGATGTCGAAGAGTTCGGTGCAGCGTGGGTACGGTTTGAGAATGGCGGTGTGATGGTGTTCAAAATCTCTTGGGCAGTGCATCAAGACTCGCTCGGTGGCAACTTCCATCTCGGAACGAAAGCCGGATTCTCGTTGGGTGGACCGGTTATTTACGCCGATGCGTACGACGGTGAGCTCAAGAAGTTTGTCGAAGCAGAGGGATTAACAGCGGAACCGAACCCGCCAGAAGGGATGACGACGATCCAGTTCTCTGGATTTCCCCAATCTGATAACTGGGCAACACAGATGATCGAATTCCGAGAAGGCGTCAAAGCGGACGGGCCATCGCCGATACCCCCAGAGGGTGTTCTGCTCACTAACGTGATTATGGACGGTATCTTCCGTTCACATGCAGCCGGGAAAGAGGTCGCAGTGAACGTGCCGAAGATTTAAGAGCGTATTTATGATTTTTTAACGCTCGGTTTACGGGGAGGCATCTCATCGACGGATGCCTCCTCTTTACTTATTACTTCCACAAGATAGTAGTCGTACCGTCCTGCATCTTGGATCTCTGTCCCTATATCCACAACTTTGACTTTCAGCGTCCAGATAAACCCCGGTTCAAAGTCAAACCCTTCTATCCCATCATAGAAAAATTCCCACCGCTGACGTTCCTCATTGAATTCGAGATAACACTCCTGCTCAAAAGCACCCACACAATCTACTTTATAGGGGCCGATGATGAGCGTCTCTATATGTTCATCCCAACCACATCCGATGATGAAAACGAGAAGGATTAAGAGGATTGACGGTGTTAGTTTTGTTGGAAATGCCATGTTTTTTCTCCTTTAGAGTGAAAAGAGATTTACCTTTGTATCCATCCAAGGCATTGTAAAAATTAAACCTCCATAAGAAGAAATATGTTAAAATATAGAATGAGTTGTCCTGAGTATTGTACTGCCACTATGCGAATCACATAAATTACCAAACCAATTTTAAATACTTAGCTGTTCTCCCGTTTTCGGATGTGTGGACTTGCTCCTTAAAAGTTACTTGCTCCTTAAAAGTTAAATGAAAGGAAGCTCAATGGATGCAAAAGATTGGCTTGAGTGTATGTACTATATAGCCACAACAATGGCAGCAACAAGATTTACCTATCCTTGGATAGCAAGAAAACTGAAAGTTTGGTGGAATAAAACACGCCTTATGACCGAATTCACGTTAGGCTGTAAAACCGAAGTGGGAAGTAAAACATCTTCTCCAGAATACGAGATTGGATACTTATTTATAAGTTATGAAACAACCTACAAAAAGAAATGGATCGACTGGAAGCTTAGAACTTTACATTCTCTTTACAGCCTCAATCTAATAGATAAACTCCCCCTATTTCGGAGTGTAGTGCATTATAGAAGCATTAACAACTTCGTAAAGTTTGAAAAGGAAAAAGGCAAAATAGGAGAAGGATCAGACTCATATATCTACCGAAATACCAATGCCCTTGCATTCTATCCTATAAAACAGTTTGATCAAGTTCCAAAATGGACTGACTCGCCCTACACAGAAAAACAAACCAGAACATATTTCAAATCTTATGAAAACCGAAGACAAAATCAGCGCGATCTCCGAATCGGAACCAAATGGATAAAATATGAAGATCTAGAGATGCAGATGGAGTTATTCACTACCTATGTGAATAGAGACCACAATAGAGATCCCCTGATGCCCGAATCAAAAAAGATAAAAAAATTGCTCAAAAAAGGGTTCAAAAAGCAATTCGTAAAAGGTAAGATTGGGGATATCATCTCTATCAACAAGAAGATTGAACGTTAATAATCTCCAAAACTTCGCATTCATTTATAGAGTTGTCAACCAACTATATAATTTTCGTCCCTTGTTTCAGAACATGTACGTAACCGCAGTATTACGACTTCAACAGTTTTGAGCGATTTATGTTTGTTTCTTTTATTCCAGAAGATTAAGCATTTCCTCAATGTCAGTTATGAGTTTCGTATTGTTTGCCTTTTCTGCAAGCCTCAATGCTGTTCGGAGATCTTGCTTCGCTTCCCACGTGCGATTTAACAGCGCCTTTGCAATTCCCCTGCTGTAGTAAGCCTTGGCATCATCGGGTTCGAGTTGGATTGCCTTGCCAAAATCACTGATAGCCGCAGAATGTTGATCGAGGACTATCTTCGCAAGTCCCCGCTGGCGGTATGCCTCGGCAAGATCAGGTTTGCGTTGGATTGCCTTGTCAAAATCACTG
>JAAXHI010000268.1:6894-12838 GCA_012270875.1 Candidatus Poribacteria bacterium
ACCGAGTTTGCCCTTTGCAATTCCCCGGTTGTAGTAAACCTTGGCCTCATCGGGTTTGAGTTGTATCGCCTTGTCAAAATCACTGATAGCCGCAAAGTACTGACCGAGTTTGCCCTTTGCAGCTCCTCGGTTGTTGTATGCGTCGACAAAAGTAGGTTTGAGTCCTATCGCTTTATCATAATTGGCGATGGCAAGATCGTATAGTCCTAAATCGGAACAGGCATTACCCCGCCTGAAGTAGGTTTCGGCAGAGATCGTTTGATTGGCTTGTGACAAAGGTTTCGCCGGTTTTGAAAGTGTTAGTAACGTTTTGAGATAATTTGAAGGGATGGCAAAATTGAGATTCTGCGCGTCAAGGTCTCGATGAGCAGCAACAGAAACACCGATGACTTCACCCTTACTATTTAGCACAGGGCCTCCACTGCTGCCCGGTGAGATCGGTGCCGTCATCTGGAAACGTTCTTTGGTATATTTGTCTCGACGGCTACTAATAATACCATCTGAAAATGTGCCTTCCAAACCTTTCGGATTACCTGCAACGTAAACTGTCTCACCAATTTTGACAGCATCGCTATTGCCAAGCATTAGAGGTTTAATACCATACGCCGAGACCTTTAGGAGCGCGAGATCGTTGTCCTCGTCGGTTGCAGTCCAACCTTCAATTTTATAGGTCGTGTGCTTGCCGACCAATTTTGCAGTGCCGCTGGCTGCACCTGCAATCACATGGTAATTGGTGGCGATGAGGTTGGGTTTGACAAAGAAGCCGCTGCCAAAACCGAGGGTTTTGCCGTTGCTATCCTTCATCTCTAAATACACGGTGGAGGCTAACGCTTTTTCAGCGATTTCTGGGACGGTTTGAGCGGGAGTGTTATTTATTAAGCAGAACAAGAGCACTATAAATGTCGCTATAAAGAGGTGCCATAATAGTTTGTTCTGATCTTTCATTGGAAAATTCCTTACGCAGTTAACATTGCTACAATATCTTCGGGCAAGTCAATATCGTTTTGCTGTTCAAAGTCTGTGATGCTTTCGTAGGTATTATGGAATTTGGAAACAATATCCGCTTTCAGGATTTTGGCAACGGTCAGATTTAATTTTGCTTCCTGCCAATTTTGTCTTTGCATCCAAACGAGCCCAAGATTATAATATGCTTCAGCATCGTCAGAGTTTAGTTCAATTGCCTTTTCGTAGTCTTCTATAGCCAAATTAAAATCACCTTTCCCAAAATAAGCATCACCGCGAATGACATAAGCATTAGCATTGTCAGAGTTCAGTTCTATTGCCTTGTCAAGGTCAGCAAGGGCGAGACTAAAGTTGTCTTGCCTACGGTAAGCGACACCACGAATAATATAGGCATCTGCATAATCGGGGTTCAATTCTATGGCTTTACTAAAGTTGGTAAGAGCGAGATCAAAATCATCATGCTCTAAGTAAGCGTTGCCTTGATAGATATATGCATCTGGATCATCGGGATTTAGTTCTATCACCTTGCTAAAATCCGAAAAAGCAAGATCAAAATCGCCTTTCGCAAAATAAACATCACCTCGAATAGAATAGGCATCAGCATTTTCAGGGTTTAGCTCTATGGCTTTACTAAAGTCAGCAAGAGCGAAATCGAAATCACCTTTTTCGAGATAAGCAACGCCGCGGTTTATAATGCCATTTGGAAGATCGGGTTTCAATTTCAAAGCTCTTGAATAGTGCACAATAGATTTTTCATAGGCACTCTGTTTTTCTTCAGATATCTCTGCTTCATACCCTCTTATTTGAGAGGTTAGGCCCCTATGAAATTCCAAGTAGGCACTCTCGTGAAATTGTTGGTTTGTAATAAACCCATGAAGGTCATTGTAAATAGTTTCAGTAGAGATATCATGGTACTTCCCTAAATACGTTAACAGCGGCTGTTTGAGGTGTGCTGGAATGGTGATTATCTCTACATCATCGGGGTTAAGAAACCCATCGGGGTGCCGCACAAATACGCTCTTCTGGGCAATAACGCGATTTCTCGGATTTCGAGGGCGCAAAACCTGATTTTTCTGATCCTCGTTCCTTTCAAATAGAATCAATCTACCATTCTCTTTGAGAGAGTCCGAACGATCGCAAGCGAAGAAAATAGCAATAAGGTGATCGGTTGTAAAATCTATAAGGTTAGTTTTTCCACCGTAATGCTGAAGCAACGTTAAGATTTCAAGAGGATCGTCCGTTTCGTTGCTATATGCTTTAGCCTCCGCGACAATTTCTCCTTGGATGGATTCTATATCAAACTCATCTGATTCAATCCGAGCATATTGGCGGTAAAGGCTTGAACAAATTTTCCCATAATATGGAGGTTCTTCATGATGTTCGGGCTCACCACGATAGATATAGTCTCCGAGAGCAGATTTCTCCTCTATCTCGCGAATAATGTCTCTGACGTTAGATAAGAGGCTGTCTGGGATGTTGAATTGGTCAGACATATACCTTTACTTTCTTCGACAGTACTGCTTTATTCTCTGCTTGCAGCAAGTCTTTAATTAAATTTCGAGCACAATAGAATTTTATGTTATTTCTGTTGTGGGAGACACGTCTCGTCAAAAACACCAAGTTTCTTGAGTTAAAACCATTAAATATCTCATTTAAGCAGACACGCGGGTATTCCATACAAAACCCGCGTGCCAACTACAACATCAAAATTATATTCGTTAACATGAACAGCTGCAGCGACCACTTACTTATTTAGCTGTTCCTTTCCGCTTAATAGTTTGAACGATTGCCGTGCTTTTGCGTCGTTTAGCTTCCTTGACCGGTATAAATCTGCCTGTTTTCGCATCGCGTCCAACTTTAGTAGTTGTTGATCTTTTACGTGCCATTTGAACTCACCCCCTTTATAAAGCAGAAATTCCGTCATATTTTTATACGTAAATCATCCTATGGTTTACGGAAAACTGAAGTCTTTATAAATAATTGAGTGCCCCTACTATGCAGACAAGAAATTCCGAATAACGTAATCCAGAATCCCACCGTGTTTATAGTATTCTACCTCCACCGGCGAATCAATTCGGATCAACAATTCCGTCGTCTCTGTCTCACCATTTGCGCGAACAATCTTCAATGTCGCCATCTGTCCGGGTCGGAGATCATCGGCGAACCCTGTGATACTGATAATCTCACTGCCATCAAGGTTAAGCGTCCGCACATTCTCACCGGCTTTGAACTGCAACGGTAAGACTCCCATACCGATCAGATTACTGCGGTGGATACGTTCATAACTCTCCACAACAACCGCTTTGACACCCAAGAGTTTCGGACCCTTCGCTGCCCAATCACGGGAACTTCCCATGCCGTAGTCCTGTCCAGCAAAGATGACAGTCGGGACACTGTTTTCTTGGTAGTGGAGTGCCGCTGCGTAGATAGTCGTCCGCGTCTCGTCTGGGTACTGAACAGTGAATCCGCCTTCCACATCTGGGGTCATCAGGTTGCGAACGCGGCGGTTGGCAAATGTGCCGCGACTCATCACACGGTCGTTGCCACGTCTGGAGCCGTAAGTATTGAAATCCCGTGTATCAACACCCCGTTCTTGGAGGTAATGTCCCGCCGGACTCTCTGCCGCGATTGCCCCTGCCGGGGAGATATGGTCAGTCGTGACTGAATCTCCGAAGATCCCTAAGATTCGCGCATCTATAACATCCGAGATCGAAGCAGGTTCACGTGAAAAACCTTCAAAGAAAGGTGGATGCTGGACATAAGTACTTCGCTCGTTCCACGGGTAGAGAACACCCGTCGCGCCCGCGAGATCTTCCCATTCCGGAGCTTGGTTACCGATCGCTTCGTACATCTCTTTGAACGTCCGCCGATCAACCGCTGCGCCAATCATCTCCGCGATCTCTTGACGCGTCGGCCAGATGTCCTTTAGGTAAACCGCTTCACCCGCATCGTTGTGTCCAACAGGTTCCGTAGCGAGGTCAATATCAATCCGTCCTGCGATCCCGAAAGCGACGACAAGTGGCGGCGACATCAGGAAATTGGCTTTTATCTCCGGATGCACCCGCGCTTCAAAATTTCGGTTCCCACTCAAAACGCTCGCCGTGACAAGATTTTCCGCATCTATCGCCGCTTGAATCGCGTCATTCAACGGTCCGCTATTACCGATACAAGTTGTGCAACCGTAGCCGACAACGTTATAGCCGAGTGCCTCAAGATAGGGCAATAAACCCGTATTCTGTAGATACTCCGTTACAACACGGGAACCGGGTGCCAAACTCGTCTTAACGTGATCGGGGACACGCAGCCCTTTTTCAACCGCTTTCTTAGCGAGCAGCCCCGCACCAATCATTACGGAAGGGTTGCTTGTGTTTGTGCAGCTGGTAATCGCAGAGATAACAACGGAACCGTGGGTGATCTCGTCGCTATCGCCAGTGTCTTCCGTCACACCGAATCCATCTTCTGCGACGGGAGTTCTAAGGAGTTCATTAAAAGTCTGTTTGACATCCGACAAGGCGATACGGTCTTGTGGTCGTTTCGGTCCTGCGACACTCGGTTCAATATCTCCGAGATCTATTTCAAGCACATCCGAGTATTCCACTTCGCCGAGGCGCGGGATGCCGAACAGTTCCTGCGCTTTCAGATAAGCCTCTACCGTATCAACGTGTGTTTCGTCGCGTCCTGTAAGACGGAGGTATTGCATCGTCTCAGCGTCCGGTGGGAAGAACCCGATCGTCGCACCGTATTCAGGACACATATTGGAGATCGTCGCACGATCAGGGAGCGAGAGTGCTTCTACACCTTCGCCAAAGAATTCGACGAATTTACCGACGACTGCAGCGGCTCTGAGACGTTGCGTCACAGTCAAAACCATATCCGTTGCGGTAACGCCGTCCAGCAGTTCGCCTTTAAGGTGAACACCGAGCACCTCCGGTGTCAGGATATAGACAGGCTGCCCTAACATCGCTGCTTCTGCTTCAATACCCCCAACACCCCATCCGACGATACCTAAGCCGTTAATCATTGTCGTATGTGAATCGGTACCGACAACCGTATCAGGATAGGCGAGTGAACCCTCTGTCATAACGACTTTCGCGAGGTATTCCAGATTCACCTGATGCACGATACCGATAGAGGGTGGGATAATATTGAATTTTTCAAATGCCTGCTGTCCCCATTTCAGGAATTCGTAACGTTCCTTGTTACGCTCAAACTCGCGTTGGGTGTTGAACAAGAACGCGTTTTCTGAACCATACGCATCAACTTGAATAGAGTGGTCAATGACTAAATCGACAGGGACGAGCGGTTCTATCATGCTCGCATCACCACCGAGTTCAGCGACAGCAGAACGCATCGCCGCTATATCGACGACAAGTGGAACACCTGTAAAATCCTGTGCCACCACGCGTGCGGGTTTAAATGGAATCTCTGCAGCTTTCGGGGAACGCGCATCCCAGTTTGCCAGATTCACAACATCGTCTTCTGTGATCTGGTGTCCATCGTAATTGCGTAGTAACGATTCAAGTAGAATGCGGAGGCTGACGGGCAAAGTGGATATTGAACCAATACCCGCTTCCGCCAACGCAGGCAGTGAATAATAGGCACACCCAACGCCCGCACTTTCGAGGGATCGGTGTGTATTGAACAAATTGTGAGCAGGATCGGGCATCTGCTAACTCCTTTAGTTAGTTACGTAAATATTTTCTTTAGGACTTACGCATTTCACCTTAAAGTCCCCCTGATAAGGGGGATTTAGGGGGTTTAATGAATGGGAATTCCAACTTTTGCGTAAGTCCTGTTCTTATTATTTTATCATAGGTTGGCGCTGTATTTCAATTCTCTCTTAATTTCCATGCTGCGCTGTAGGAGCGATCTCCCGGTCGCGATATTAGAATCTCTTACTGTAGGAGGTATCACCGAATCCCAACGCATATCAGTGATCATGCTTTCCAGTGAGAACAGGTATCGGCAAGTTTTAAAACCT
>JAAXHI010000407.1 GCA_012270875.1 Candidatus Poribacteria bacterium
CACCTATTAACCTCCAAGGCGAAGGCAACCGTTATAGTCCAGATCTCATCTCTAGACCATACTGGTGGCCCGTGTGCTGCGCAGATGCGCAAACGAAAGGTACTCATTAGCAAAAAAGGGGAACCACGAGGTTCTTCTCTGGCCGTCCAAACGCCACGGGTTTCATGAGCCACCCCAACTCTCCTTGCCATGAATGGGTTTTCCGACTGGAAGGAGATCTATTTTAAACAATACTACCTCTTTCCTCTCTCCTTTTTGTTTCTAGTCTGCTCCCCAGCAATATACAATCTGGAAACCTGTCATTCAAACGGAGTGTTCTCACTGCTTCGCGCCGAACGACCTATACTTTCTGTAATGTCAACAATGTGGCACACCACGTAAGCGAGAGACCCCTGTCAACAAGGATTCCCTTATTGACTCAAAACCTCTCGCGGCACGCTGGGATGCATTAGAAAACCATCTCGCATCTTCTGAGTACAGACGAAAACCCAGTGCTTTGGAGATTGAATTTACTTTTTTTCTGGCAAGGTCATCCCCTCCTAAGTCTCTTGACCACGTATCTCCGAGAGATATTATCTATTTTTTGATCTGGAAGGACAAAGATTCCAAACCCCAAGTTCACCAGAATAGTTGTACATATCAAGGGAGTACCTCAAAAACCTTGTTTTCTAGCGCTTGCCCACGTGGTCTGGTCTTCACGACGGTTGACTCGTAAATTGGTAAATTACGAGCTATTCTACGTGATCATCTGGAATCCACTGGCACCACGATTACGGATACTTTAACACCCTATCAGGCCGCACATCCCTCGGTCAAGCGCTACCTTAAAGCGATGACAGAGGAACAGTTGAGTGCTAGGGCCACCCCGAGACAAGCCAAGCCGCTTTTTATTGGTGACCTAGTAGCCCTATGTAAAGTGATAAACGATAAACTGCACACGGCGACTACGTACTGTATCCATCTCTACATTCACGCTAGAGATCTGGCCTACTTCAAGTTA
>JAAXHI010000443.1 GCA_012270875.1 Candidatus Poribacteria bacterium
ATTGGACAAAACATAGGTAGTTTAGGTTCGTAGTAGTGCGATTTATCGCACGTGTGTAGGTTAACAACAGGCAATGAATTGCCCTACTACAAGCCAAAGCATCCCCTAATTTTGAAAGCGGATAAAACACTCGCTATTTTAAAACTGATTATCGAATCTGTTTCACCCATGCCCACGTTACCGCCAACTTATCTCCCGGATCCACAGAAAGTGGCTCGAGGTCTAAGTCATTGGTGACATCAACATAATTCGGCTTTCCGAACCCGCCCTTACCATCGTTTCCGTTTTTGGTGTTATCGTTGGCATCACCTTCGTCGAAAGTGTAGTGTGCGTTCAAGCCCTTTTCATCGCCGTTGAGGACCTTCATCATGAATTCATTAATCTCATCTTCGGTCCGTGCAACTTCCCAGATACGGATTTCATCGATGGCTCCTGTACAGAACCAATTTTGGCTATCACCGACACCGATATACAGCGCAGCCTCGGTTGCCGCTAATTCCTTTACTTCAAAGGCAAGTGCTCCCTTCTCCTCGCCATCAATATATGTCCGCATCTCTTTACCGTCCCAGACCCCTGCGACATGCTGCCACTCATTCGGCTTCAATCCGGGGACATCAAGGATTTTTGTGCCGGGCCAGAGAACAAATCGTAATCCGTTTCCATTTTGGATAATCTCTGGAAAGATGTAATCTCTTTTGCCGCCCCAGTCCTTTGCGAGGCATTCACCGACAGGCTTACTCATGTTCATCCACGCTTCTATCGTTATCGCATTTTTGGGATTTAGGCTGTCACTGTTTGGGACTTCGATAGCCGTTTTGCCATCTAATTCCAATGCCATATTTTTCGCCCACAGTGTGCCGGGTATTACCAAACCGATAACGAGGGTTATACAAAACAGAACTTTCATGGTGCTCCTCCTAAATCTTCAATTTCGATTAGCAATTAGCAATCGTTCATTTTGTTTCTGGTTTACGTCCGCCGAAGATGGCGTGACCAGCCTTCATCCAGAATACATCAACATCAGTGAAACCTACTTCATCGAGCCATTTGAGTTGATCAAATAGGGATGACGGTTTATCAATTGAATCGGGTTCGGGTTCGGATTCGGCGTAATGATTCCAACCAAGTTCACGGAAGTAATCGTAGCCTTTTAGGTGGCTGTCCAGCTCGAGTGAACGCTGACGCACCGCTTCGTTCCATGCGTTCGCCGCAAGTTTCCGTCCAAACGGGTTCATCGGTTCAATGAGATCCGCGATAACGAAACTTCCACCCGGTGCAAGTATCGAGGCGATATCCTTGAACAATATCTGTTTTTCAGTGCCATCTAAGTGATGAATCGCGAGAGAAGATACAACCGCATGAACAGTGAAAGGAAAATCACGCCAATCGTTTGCTGCCAGATCGAATTGCTTCGCCTTAAAACGCGCGCCGTAAGCAGCGAGTGATTTTTCTACATGTGCAATCATTTTCGGAGAACCGTCTAAACCGTAGACTTGGCATTCAGGGAATTTATCCAACAAGGCACGCGTGAGAAGTCCTTCTCCACAACAGAGATCGAGTATATAAGCAGGTTTTGATGGCGGCGGAATTACTTCGCAAATGCAATTGATTTGGACTTCGCGATCAGGGACGAAGTATTTTCCGTAATCAATGAAATCTTGGGAATTCGCCTCTTCCCATTGCGGTGTGGTAACAGCATCTTGCATAGGTGAGTCTCATGGAAATGTTCAAATCTATGATGCCAGATCGTCAAGCATTTGGCGGATGTTGTGTTCGCCGCTATCAATAAACAGCGGTGCTAAAGGACCTCTACCGTGTAGGGTTTGAAGTAGGGTGTCAATTTGTATCATACGCTGTTGCGGCGTGTGGCATCTGAGCCATCTTTTAATGAAGTCACGCGCAGGTCTCGGATTGCCAGTTCTCAGTGAACGGACACTTTTACGCCACACTTGCCATCTGAAAGTATATCCACAATCCGGACATTCAAGTTTTTCATCCTTCTTTTTCAAACTTTTTCGGTAATCCTGCCATCGACGTTTGTAACCACAGACTGTACACTCGATATTGCCGTGCTGATGAAGCGCAACCGCTTGGCACTTGGGGCATTGCAATTCGGGATTGGATCGTCGACCTCTGGTAGCCCGAACTTTAGGAACAGCGGGTCTACGGACGAGGTTAAAACAGTGTGGACACGGCAGACGGACACGGGTTCTTACCGATTGATTGTAGGCTTCCTGCGACCAAGTTTTACCGCAGGAGCATTCCAATTTGTCAGTCTTCTGTAGAACAGCACGACACGCAAAACATCGCGGTGTGTTACGGAGGGCTTGACGACAGTCTCGCCAGAGCAATCGTTCTCCGCAGTGTGTGCAGCGAAACCAATTCTCGTGAGTCCCGCCTTCGCCGGTACTAAAGAGTGGGTCAATCCGACGTGCTATCTTCGTGCTACACGCTGGACACGGCACGCGCCCTTCGCGGTAAACGTCAGTGACTGTAGCGATGTCCGTACAGCGCGCATAAAGTTCCCAACCGACATCGTGTAGTAACAAATCATCATAGATGCCGAGTCGGGCATATCGGTAAAGCTGGCGGATTTTGATGGGTTTTACGCGGGGTGCCCAGTTCATAGTAGTTTCTTTAGATCTTAATCTATATAATCGGTAAGCGACGGACACGTACGCTTCGGTCATCGATGGTTACTGCACAACCTTCTGCTAATCTATCTTCAATATGAGGCACGATATCCAACAATTTTCGTGTAATCATTTCAGAATCAGGCATGGATAAGCGAAAGGTAATCAAACTGGGTTTTTCATAACCACCTAACGCCAGCAAGAAAGAAAAATCCGAATCCTGCGTAATAATCACACGGTTTTGTTGTCGAGCAAACTCAAGTATCTTGGAGTCTTCGGCATCCATAGGTAATACTTGTGAGACCCGAAGAATATCCCAACTTTGTTGTTGCAAATTGGTAACTATTTTTGATTGAAGGTTCATATCAACGAGAAAACGAAGCGATGTCATTTGAAACTCCTACTACATCGCTTCCATTTCTATAAATTGGTCTGAAACCACCCAAGCGGCGTACTTCATTGCCTCTTGGACATCAGCGACCTCCAATTCTGGATAATCCTCAATAACGTCCTTGATTGACCGACCATTGGCTAACAATTTGAGAATTATGCTTACCGTGATTCGGGTGCCTCGAATCACAGGTTGTCCAAGACAAATCTTCGGATTAATTTCGATTCGGTCGAGTTTTTCCATTTTATCTCCACTATGCAGAAATCTTAACGACTTCTCCTGTCTCAATGCTACGGCTAATCGCCTCCAAGACGCGCATGTTCTGATAGGAATCCTCAAGGCTTGAATGTGGCTGCGTTCCTGCTTGCAGCGACTTTGCCCAATGCTGCATCTCTTCAAGATAACCGGGCCTGCCGATACCGTGGTATGCAGTATTGAGGTCCCACTCTTCAGTCGGTGTATCGGCATAACCACCGCCGAAGCCGAGCCATGTCGGATGACGATAAAGGCGCAACTTGCGCGTCTCCAACACCTGAATCGCTTGATTGCCGGTGCCTTTGACAAAAACCATCGCTTCTAAAATCGGACCCGTGCCGAGTGTCATCGTGCCGATACCGCCGTTTTCATAACGTAGGTTGACAGAGAGTGAGACCGTACTGGTTGCTGCGTCAATCGCGCCTATCGCGAAGACTTCGCTGACCTGCCCCATAAAGAAACGCATGCAATCGGTCGGATGAATTGCTTGATCGAGCATGAAGGGCCACGCAAATGGCGATCCTGCTTCCTGAAGCCGCGGACCCGGTGCGAGGTATCGGGTATGATATTGACAGGTTTCACCGAACGCCTCTTCGTCCATCAACTGTTTGGCAATTTGATTCGCGGGAGCATGCCGCCACATTGTGCCGACCATACCTGTCTTACCGGTCTCAACAGACGCATCGACGAGCATCTTCGCGCCTTCAGCAGTGGTCGCGGGCGGCTTTTCGGTGTAGATGTGATAGCCTTGCTTGAGACATTCAATACCGATGTCTCGATGTAGCTTGTCCTCCGGTCTACCCACAACAGCCACAGCGTAGAGATCTTCATTTTTGAACATCTCGTTGTAATCGGTATAGTGCCGGAGCGCGCCGAATCTCCTGGCATTTGATTCTGCCTTCTCTTCAACGAGGTCACACGTAGCAACAAATTCAAATTCTGGCACCATCGGTATGCACTGTTGCAATTGCGACGACATGCCGCCACAGCCGATAAAAGCGATTCGGATTTTGTCCATAAGGTATTCTCCAATTCATAATTAGGTGAGGGACCTATTCAAAAAGTTGCGCAACCCGACAGGAAAACCCTGGTACGACATCCTCACCGGTAAGTGTGTCCGCATTCGTAAACACCTTAATGTCTGTTTCAGAACGATACACTGTTACTGTTTCCATGACAGATTCAACAACCCATACCATTTGGGTCCCCGCTTCCAGATAAGCTTGTACTTTTTCAGCGACACGCCACTGAACATCTGTTGGTGAGATGACTTCGACAGCAAAATCCGGTGGAATTGGAGACCCTTTACTCTCATCTTCAGGTAGGCGCGCGCTTGAAATAAACGCGACATCCGGTTTCATCCCGCGTTCTCCGACTTTAAACCCCGCTTCTACATACACATCTCCTAACTGATTTTCGCTTACATACGTTAGCAAATAGCGTGTAATTCTTGCACTAATTTTAGCATGTCCTAATGACGGAGACGACATCGGTACTAATTCTCCTTTAACGTACTCATATCCTTCAATATCGCGGGCAAGAAATTCCTCAATCGTCATCGTGGTGTGTTCAGGCGGGTGCATTTCTCGTGCGACTTCAGAAACTTCTTGTAAATCCATTTTTCGTTCCTCCTTACGTACTATGCTATCCCTAATAGGTCCGCCAACTCATTAAAATCACTCGCGACAAGGTCGGAGGCATGTACCGCCACCTCTCGGACGTTGTCGGGTCCATATTCCAAAGGACGCGGTACCAACGCCGTTTGGAAACCGACAGCCTGTGAGGCTCGGAGATCACCGGGATGCGCTGCGACCATCATAACTTCATTCGGAGACAGACCGAGCAGATCGGCAGCGGTCTGATAAACTTCGGGATCCGGTTTGTAATGCTGTGTTAACTCGGCAGACAAGATACAATCCCACGGCAGCCCTGCGAATTTTGCCATGTTCGTCAAGAGCGCGACGTTGCCGTTAGAGAGCGTTGCGACGATGTACCGCTTGCGCAGCCGTGTCAAGCCATTGACAGCATCAGACCACGGTTTGAGGCGATGCCAGACCCGATTTAGATGATCTTTATCATCTTCGCTCAAACCGACGATTTTGAATTCCTCAAGAAGATTCTCCAAGATAAGCCGATGCAGTGCGTCAATGTTCTGCCAAGGTAATTCGCCACGCCGAACTTTGTCCATTGCAGGTCCGTATCCGGCACGCCATTTCAAGGCAAACTGCGCCCAATCGATGTCAATACCGTGGGTACCGCCAAACGCTTCGCCTTCGGCAACAATTGAACCGTACCAGTCCACAACTGTACCGAAGACATCAAAAGTGAGTGCTTTGATATCGGCGTGTGAGGTTTGCATTGCCTCGAATCCTTCCGTTCATCTAAAACCTACCAAGAAAGGCGAAATCCTTTTTCTTAACCTAAGTTGTATCATACATCAACCGACTCGGTTTGTCTACTGAATTATAGAAACGGGTTGTGTGCAACTTCCCAATAAAAACCGTCAGGGTCCTTAAAATAGCCAGAATAACCGCCCCAAAATGCATCCTGTCCGGGTTTAACGAGTTCAGCTCCCGCAGCAACCGCCTCTGCGAGGGTGCTATCTACTTCCTCTGGAGAACCGACGTTGTGAGCGAGTGTAAAACCTTGAAAACCGCTACCGTTGGATGGAATGGTAATATCTTCAGCCAGTTTTTCTCTTGGATAGAGCGCAAGCAATGTTCCACCCATCTCAAAAAATGCGATACTGTCCGATTCATCTGTTCGCGGCAATCCCAACCCGTTCTGGTAAAAATTAATGGCGCGTTGTAAGTCTTCAACGCCAAGCGTTACGATGGTGATATGTGGTTTCATAAAAGTCTTGATCCCCTAAAAAAGCACTCTGACGCGGGGTTGTACGCCAGAGTGCAAACGGCTTGGACATCCGAAGTCTAAAGACTTCAATATTATAAGTTCGCTCTATACGGAGCTAAAAATTTCCGGAGTTGTTGGATCGCGGCGTTTTTTCGCGAGGCAACGG
Source organism: Candidatus Poribacteria bacterium (assembly GCA_012270875.1). Lineage (GTDB taxonomy): Bacteria > Poribacteria > WGA-4E > WGA-4E > WGA-3G > WGA-3G. Next base: position 6,299 of record JAAXHI010000443.1, read on the forward strand.
TACCGATCGGACATTCGAGGATCGTCGCGACCTCCTGATACGACATTCCTTGAACTTCTGTCAAGCGGAACACCACTTGATGTTCCTTCGATAACTTAGCGATTGCAGCCTGAATCGCCTCGTAAGTCTCTTTGGCAATGATCAGTCCTTCCGGGGAATAACGAGTATCCGCTATAGCAACAGCAATTGGAGGCGCGTATTCATCATCGTCTCCATAACGTGTATCCAATGATTCAACCTGAGGGGTTCTCTGCTCTTTCGCCAACTGTTTCAAACAGACATTTTTGGCGATATGATAAAGAAATGTTCTAAATTTGGCGATGGGTCGGTACGATGGGACGCAACGCCATAACCGTAAAAACGTTTCCTGGCAGAGGTCTTCCGCAAGTGTTCGATTTTTGACAAACCGATAGATAAAGTTTAAAGTGTTTGTATAATGTCGCTCGGTTAAAATTCGGAATGCGTCTCTGTTTCCGTCCTTCACAGAGAGCATCAACTGCTCGTCGGTGTGTATCATGCTTGTCTCCTCAAACGAGGAGCGTTTCAAGCGAAGGCGCGTAACCCTCCTTCCATTCCAAGGTATAGGAAGATGCCTGCTTGTTCGCTCCTTGGCCTGTGCCTTTTCCATAATCGAGTCGTAGTCCAACAACGGTGCACATCGGCAGTTTTAGATGCCTGTGCCTTTCTTGAGGTGCGCTCTCCTAAAACGCAATCCCTATTATTACCGCTACTACCGCTATTCCATACACTCTTACCAACCGCCCAAGTCTGAGACGGTGCCGTTGTTAAACACAAAACACTTTGATACATTACTGTAACCCTCCTATTAGGTTAGTCATCAGATAGGGGTAATATTTAGTACCCCTTTTTTATCTTAAAAAAACTCTCAGTAGTTAAACCCGTACATTTTGAAGCAATTCATTTAAAATTCAAAAAAATAGATTTTCTTTCTTAATCACGATTTTCCGAAGCGGACATAGTGTTTTTCCTACACCACTTCAGGCTGAAACGGCTCCAGTGATAGTGAAGGTTGCTCGGTTGTGAGCAGCTCAGCGATAAGTTGTCCTGTAATTGGCGCGAGAAGTATGCCGTTTTTGAAATGTCCAGATGCTAAAACAACGTTGTCATACCCGGGCAGATAACCGAGAAGAGGCCCCTTTTTGGCGTAAGGACGTAAACCCGCCCACGTTTGTACGAAAGTACTGTGCGCAAGTTGTGGTGCGATGGCGATTCCAGCGTCAATCATCTGCTTTGCGCCGTCTACAGTCGCGGTTTTATCATAGCCGACGTATTCCACAGTCGCACCGAGTAGAATTTTACCATCTGCTCTCGGTACGATATAGATCCCCAATCCATCAACGATATGCTGAAAAGGCGGTGGCATCGCTTCAACAAGAACGATCTGTCCCTTCACAGGTTCAATCTGTATTGGCACATCAAGTTGAGCCGTCAGTGTTCCTGCCCAGCACCCCGCGGCAATCACAAAGGTGTCCGCGTACAAGGTTTCGCCGTTCACGACGACACCGATGACGCGCGTCCCTTCTCGGATAAAGTTTGTGACAGGGTTACCCAATTGAAACTTCGCACCGAGTTTCGCGGCACCCTTTGCAAGCGCGGTCACCATCTTCGGGTTGCGTACTTGTGCATCCTCAGGAAACAGCACTGCCCCGACAATGGATTTTGAGAGGGTCGGTTCTAACAGCAACGCTTGCTCAGCTGTCAAGACTTCCGCTGAAAAGCCGCGTTTTACGCGCCGGTCTGCGAGTCCAATTAACCCCGCTGCTTCAGTTTCGTTGAAAAAAACCGACAGCGTCCCCGACTGGATGAACTCAATATCTATCTGGGTTTCTGCCCGAAGTTCCTCTGCTAACGCTGGATAGAGGGCGAGGCTCGCACGGCATAATGTGGGATACGGTTCATGGGTTGAGGCGTGTGAAGTCAGAATTCCCGCGCCAGCCCAAGAGGCTTCTGTACCAACGGTGGGTGCTTTGTCAATCAGCAGCGGTTCCACGCCGCGTTTGGCAAGATTGTAAGCAATTGCACATCCGATAATTCCCCCGCCGATAACAATGACATCTGCATGATCTCGGTTCAAGTTGTCCTCCGCTTTATCAGGAAATCGCAACAACTACAAGTTACAAATAGTTTAGCACATTATCCGGTGTTTGTCAATCTGGCTTAAGGCATTCAGCCATCAGCAGTCGGCAGTGTAGCGAAGAAATCTTCTGCAGAAAATCGAAGCTCTATGAGAATGGAACGGTTCTAACTTATACACATTTTTGGATGCACTTTACTGAGGTACGTGGACAAAAACAAATCCGGAAACCAGTATTCAGAAGATCATTTTGTAGATTGTCGCTTGAAATTTCAACGGGTTTCGTGTATAATTTTAGATACACAAACGAGGCAAAGCGAATCGTTTCAAACTCAGCGGTGCAGGAAAATAGGCGAAGAGCAGACACCTCACTGAATATGAAAGGTTTTAAGTAAATGATCCTTGGAAAAGTTACAGGGACAGTCGTTGCGACACAGAAAGATGAAAAACTCATTGGAAGTAAGCTGATGGTTGTCCAAGATGTGGATCTGAATGGAGAAGTTGACCGAAAATATACAGTCGCTGTGGATGCGGTTGGTGCGGGTATCGGCGAAATTGTCCTCGTCGCAACAGGGAGTTCTGCCCGGCAGACGCACGTTACAGGGAACAAACCGGTCGATGCTGTCATCATGGCGATTGTTGATACCGTAGAGGTTGCTGGAAAAGTTCGGTATCAAAAATAGGAGACGGACCGGCGCACCTACAGAGGATAAGATGATGGAACGGGAACACGTCCGCGCTGCAACGCTTCGCCAGCGAGACGGACTCGCACCAGAAGTCCGTGCTACATTCAGCCAACAGATTGCCGATTCCGTCGTGCGTTGGATACAAAGTGAGGGTTTCGATACTGTGATGCTCTATCTGAGTATGCGGAGCGAGGTTGAGACCCACGGTCTCCTTGAAAAACTACACCATGCAGGAAAACAGGTCTGCGCGCCTGTTGTAAATACGGATCAGAACCGACTTATACCACGGCGAATTCAGGGATCAAAAACCGAGTTGTCCCGCCACCGTTACGGTATGTTGGAACCTAACAATACATGCCCCATTTTCCCCATCGCGCAGCTTCAACTCATCATTGTTCCCGGCATCGCCTTCGATTCTAAAGGGTATCGCCTCGGATACGGCAAGGGGTTCTACGACCGATTTCTTACAGAGTGTCCACACGCTACTCCCATCGGACTGGCATACCAGATACAAGTCGTAGCAGATACATACCCGCAAAGATGGGATGTACCGGTTAAACACATTTTTACAGAGACTGATAGGATAGATATTTAGTTACTTGGCATCAACGAAGGGTCTCAACTTCTCCAGCGTCTTTGCTCCGATACCCCTAACGTTCTGTAGGGCATCTACACTGGTGAAGTTCCCGTGCTGCGTTCGGTAATCCACAATCCTTTGTGCTGTTGATTCACCAATATTGGGAAGGGTTTGGAGTTCCTCGACAGAAGCGGTATTGACGTTAAGAAGTACGGGTTTGTTTGCGACTGCCTGCTTTGTCGTCCGATTTTGCGAATTTTCGTCATTCGGGACAGCGATCAGATCTGGTTTTCCGAGGAACACCGCAGGTGCGAACCGCCGCACGCCCCAAAAACCTGCCCCCGCTAAAATCAGGATCACGAGGAAAGTAACTGCCCTCCAATAATGGCGTTCAACAGCGTTCTCCACATTATTCATCTTCGTCTTCCTTAAGGGATAGCACCTGATTTGCAGGCGCGGATTTGATCAGTTGCCGCGTGCCACTTTGCCACTGGACCTCAATGCTGTCCACCTGGGCATAATCGCCAATACCGAAATGGAGCGTGAGATCTCGTTGTGATAGATAACCGTCGCCACTGCGCACCTCACGCGTCTGTAGGAAGTCTCCTGTTTTGATACTGACCCGCGCACCAATCGCATCTGTAGGTCCCTTCGTCGCAACTAAACGGACCTGCAACCAGTTTTTTTGGTTACCGCCATCATTACGTAAAAGACGAGGGGCAGTGTTTGAATTCGTCACTACAATATCAATATCGCCATCCAGATCGTAGTCAGCAAAGGTCGCACCGCGGCTTACATCTTCGAGCCGCATGCCGTGACCGAGGGTCTCTGAAACTTCAGTAAAGGTGTCGTCATAGTTGTTTCGGAAGAGTAAATTACGTTGCCCATAAGTGCCTTGCTGTCCGAGTTCGGCGAGATTCTCGTGGAGATGTCCGTTAGCAACGAAGAGGTCTTGGTATCCATCGTTATCGTAATCAATAAAGGCGGTTGCCCAACCGAGGTAAGAATAAGTAACTTGTGCTGTTTTTGTTGTAGCGGTTGTATCTGTAAAAAAGCCATCAGCATCGTTATGATAGAGCGTATTTGTCTGTTGTGCGTAGTTGGTAACGGTAAGGTCAAACCATCCGTCGTTGTTCCAATCGCCAAAGGCTGTCCCCATACCGTTTTC
>JAAXHI010000171.1 GCA_012270875.1 Candidatus Poribacteria bacterium
CTGAACTTCACCGTCGCTGAGCAGCGTTTTCGACAACTCGCGCACAATATATATGCATTTGTGCGATCTTAGGCCCCAATACATGGATTCTTGTTTCCATGTAAATGGCCATGCTGCACTGGCGATCCTTGATCGGTGATCTGGCGTCTCCCGGTCCCCTCCGCCGCTGTCGGCCCGTGCCGAATCAACTCTGACCGGCCTCAGCGGAGCACCCCGAGAGGCTCCTGCGATCGTGTCAAATCGAGCCGCCAGCAGGCTCGCAGGCCCCTTTCACCCGCTCTGAACACCTCTCCTGTCCTACCTCGCTCGCGACACCGGCGCTCGCCCCAGCTCGCTGCCGACACCGCCCGAAGCCTCGCTTGACAGTTTCCACCGTCCGCGCTACACTGGCTCCCAACACGCTCTCGCGTTTCCATGTAATTCGATGGCGATCTATGTCGAGTCCATCCCCAACCGCAACAGCCCGCCCGCCGTCCTGATCCGCAAGGCCTGGCGCGAGGGCAAGCGCATCCGCCGCCAGACGCTCGCCAACATCTCCAAGCTGCCCCCGCAGGCCGTCGCCGGCATTCGCGCGCTGCTCAAGGGCGGCGTCGTCTGCGAGCGCCTCGACCAAGCCGTCACCGTGCGCCGCTCCCAGCCCCACGGCCATGTCGCCGCCGTCCTCGGCCTCTGCCGCCGCCTGGGCCTCCCCCGCCTGCTGCACCGGCGCGCCTCCCGCTCCCGCGACCTAGCCCTGGCCGCCGTCATCGCCCGCCTGCTGTTCCCCGCCTCCAAGCTCGCCACCGCCCGCCTGCTCTCTCCCGACTCGGCTTGCTCCAGCCTCGGCTCCGTGCTCGGCCCGGGCCGCGTCAGCGGCAGCGAACTGCTCGCCACGCTCGACTGGCTGCGCAACCGCCAGCCTTGGATCCAGCGCTCGCTCGCCCGCCGTCACCTGCAGGGCAGCACGCTCGTGCTCTACGACGTGACCTCCTCGTACTTCGAAGGCAGGCGCTGCCCGCTGGCCGCCTTCGGCTACAACCGCGACGGCAAGCGCGGCAAGCGGCAGATGGTGTGCGGACTGCTGTGCAGCGCCGAGGGCTGCCCGCTGGCCGTGGAGGTGTTCGCGGGCAACACTGCGGACCCCGCCACGGTCAGCGCGGCAGTGCGGCAGCTGCGCGAGAGCTTCGGCATCGAGCAGCTGGCCCTGACGGGGGACCGCGGCATGCTCACCACGGCGCGCCTGCGGGAGGATGTCGGCCCGGCGGGCTTGGACTGGGTCGCGGCGCTGCAGACCGTCGACCTGCGCACCCTGCTGCGCCAGCCGCGGCCGGACAAGGACGGCCAGCAGGGCCCGGCGCCGCTGCGCCCGGGCGAGCTGGTGCCCGATCAAGTCGCCGCGATCCGCAGCCCGGACTTCCCGGGCGAGCGGCTGCTGGTGTGCCTGAACCCGCGCTTGCGCGCCGAGCGGGCCCGCAAGCGGGAAGAGCTGCTGCAGGCGACCGAGCGGATTCTGGAGCGGATCGCGGAGATGGTGCGGCACGGGCGGGGGCCGGCCAAGGGCGGCAAGGAGGCCATCGACCGGCGCGTGGGGCGCGAGGCTGACCGCAAGCTGGTCGAGAAGCATTTCACGATCAAGGTCAGCGACGAGGAGCTGCGCTGGTCGCGCCAGCAGGCTGGCATCGAGGCCGAGGCGCAGCTGGACGGGATCTACGTGGTGCGCACCAGTCTCGCGGCGGAGGATCTCGGAGCGGAGCAGGCGGTGGCGGCCTACAAGGGGCTGGCGCGCGTCGAGCGCGCCTTCCGCTCGCTGCAGACGACGCAGCTGCAGGTGCGACCGGTCTATGTCTACGCCGAGGAGCATGTGCGCGGGCATGTGTTCCTGTGCATGCTGGCGTACTACGTGGAATGGCACCTGCGGCGCCGGCTGGCGCCGCTGCTGTTCGAGGATGCCGAGCGCGAGCAGGCGGCACTGCAGCGGACCGCACCGGTCAAGCAGGCCGCGGTGTCGCCGGCGGCGCAGGCCAAGGCGGACAGCAAGCGGACCGCGGAGGGCCTGCCGGCGCAGAGTCTGTCGACGCTGCTGCAGCACTTGGGCACGCTGACTCTGAACGAGGTGACGCTGCCGGGAGACGACCGGCAGGCGTTCGAGCTGCTCGCCCAGCCGACGGCGCTGCAGGGGAAGGCATTCAAACTGCTGGAGGTGGATCCGGGCAAGTTTGTTTCCAGTAGGAGGGCAGGTTGAATGCCGTGCGTGGAGTGCTGCAACGCTGGTGGCAAGCGAGGCAGCGCGCGCCGGAGCCGAGTCCTTGACGGAACAGGCGATCTGCAGGACGCTTGGAGCCGACTGGGCGATCCACGGCCGTTCCGGCCATTGGATTCGCTTTCCATTCGCTATAGATGGCCACTCAATGTGCTGGAGTCCGTCAATTGCTCAGCACCAGCGTGCGGAATCGTGCCGACTCCACAGACCAGGCAAGCGTACGCTAGACCGATCCCTTCCAGCCGAATGCCCCCAAGAACGGAGGAATCGGCCCCACTACGTCTGGTGAAGTTCAG
>JAAXHI010000566.1 GCA_012270875.1 Candidatus Poribacteria bacterium
CACATGACAGGTGAAGAAAAATTTCAGGTAGACCTTGAAGGCTACCTCGTCATAAAGAACGTCTTGACTGAAAATGAAGTCGCTGAGATGAACGAGATTATTGATAACGGTGAACGTCAAGGACCGCCGAGTCTCTGGGGTGAACCGTTCAAGCGACTCATCGACCATCCGAAAATCCTACCGTATCTGATTGATCTATTAGGCGCACATGTCCGACTCGATCACGATTACGCTCTCTTCATGGAGAAAGGGCAAGGTCGCGGCGGATTGCACGGCGGTGAGGACGGTGGACGCGCCGGTGGACACGTCGGCGATCACTGGTATAAATACCGAGATGGACATATACGAAACGGACTCTCTGTGATGACCTATAATCTGGCGGACGCACCGGCAGGCGCGGGTGGTTTTGCTTGTATCCCCGCGAGCCATAAGAGCAACTTTGTTCCAGAAATCCCGTCAGAGGTGCGCCGATTTGAACGTCCTGCCCACTATGTCGTGCAGCCACCCGTCGAAGCGGGGGATGTGCTGTTTTTCACGGAGGCACTCATCCACGGAACGATGCCGTGGACAGCCGATCATGAACGTCGGTCACTGCTTTATAAATACAGTCCGGGACACTCCGCATGGTCACAGAATTACTACGACATCAGTAAATATGACGGGTTAACAGAGCAACAGAAACGGATGCTAATGCCACCCTCCATCGGCAAACGACCCCGCGTCGTTGACCCAGATTGAACCAGAAGATTTGTATATAATAACCCAAGTTGCTACTCATAAGATTTTAGGCGTACGGAGACCCTTTTCACTGAAAGTGATTGATGCTCCGCAGGATTTTGTAGCGTGATGCACGTCGCATCTGGGCGAGTACGCCGCAAAACTTTTAGTTTGCGTCTCCGCACGCACAATCTGGAAGATTATGCTACAAAGATGGCAACTTGCGTAAAGTATATAAAAAGGTAGCAACTTGCGTTATAATAGTTGGTCATCCATAAAGAAACCTCTTTGCTGACCGCCGATGGCTGACGGCTGATAGCCGATAGCCAATCCGCTGACTGCTGGCAGCCAACTGAAAGGATTATCCACCATGACAGGCGAAGAAAAATTTCAAGTAGACCTTGAAGGTTACCTCATCATAAAGAACGTCTTGAGCGACGACGAAATCGCTGAGATGAACGACATCATTGATAACGGCGAACGCCAAGGTCCCCCAAGCCTCTGGGGTGAACCGTTTAAGAGACTGATTGATCATCCGAAAATCCTGCCGTATCTCCTTGAACTCTTGGGCCCGCACGTCCGACTCGACCACGACTATGCAATCTTTATGGAGGCAGGGCCCCATATTAATGGATTGCACGGTGGCGAAGATGGCGGGGGTCCGGGGGGACCTGAAGCGGATCACTGGTACAAATATCGCGACGGTATCATGCGCAACGGCTTATCCGTGATGACCTACAACTTAGCAGACGCACCGGCAGGCGCGGGTGGCTTCTCCTGTATTCCGGGAAGCCACAAGAGCAACTTTTTGCGGGACATCCCATTAGAGGTACGGCGATTCGAGCGTCCGGTGCATTACGTCGTCCAGCCTGCTCTCGAAGCCGGGGATGTCGTCTTTTTCACGGAAGCACTCGTTCATGGCACGATGCCGTGGACAGCAGACCATCAACGGCGTTCATTGCTCTATAAGTACAGTCCGGGACACTCCTCATGGTCGAATATCTATTACGACATCAGCAAATACGGCGAGTTGACAGAACAACAGAAACGGATGTTGCTACCGCCCTCTATCGGCAGTCGTCCGCGCGTCGTAGATAAGGAAGGGTAAATGCCAAAGGTTCAACTCACTGGAAACCAGAGCGACTTTCTGAAAATTGTTGTCGCGGCAGCAGGGCGCGGCGACCTTGAAACCGTTCGCCAACTGCTTGATGACAACCCCGCTTGGATTCACACCGTCGGTTCGCACGGTCGGACGATGCTGTGGGAGGCAGCATATCGTGGGAAGTTGGAGATGGTCGAATTCCTGCTCGAACGCGGTGCCGATATAAATCTGCCGGGTTGCTATCATATCAAGCATCGGGTCGAGATAACGCCTTACTGTGTCGCACGCTATCAAAAACGCGATCCTGTCGCTGAGTTTCTGCTTCAAAGCGGCGCGACAATCGACATCCATACCGCCGCCTATCTCAGAGATTCCGATACCGTCCACGCGCACCTTGATAGCAATCCAAGCCTCGTCAACAAGGGATACCTACAAGCGGTAATGCTACCGTCAGGACAACCGCATAGCTTTGAACACCGAGAAGCGGAATGGGCAACCCCGCTCTGTTATGCTATCGTCGGTGGAAATCTCAAGATTGTCGAACGCCTCATCTCGCAAGGTGCGACAATCGAACCTTACAGCGAACGTTTCCTTGATTACGCCATGGCGTATGATCGGGTGGAGATCGTCAAGGCGTTGCTCGAAAACGGTGCAGATCCGAGCAAAGCACCGCGCATCTTCGACGACAATTCTGAAATGAGCAAACTCCTCAAGAGCCATGGTGCCACACCGAAGGACATAGACGAGCAAGGGGATATGGGGTGGCCCATGCTTGTGTACGTATGCCGCGGCGACAACGGAGAGCACCCTGAGGAAATCCTGAGACTTTTAGAACTCGGTGCCGATATTGATGTGCGGAACTATAAAGGGAAAACGGGGTTGCATTGCGCGGCGAAGGCGGGTTTTCTCAAGGTTATCAATCTGCTCATTGAAAAAGGTGCTACGATTGATGCCTCCGATAACAGTGGCGAAACCGCACTCTTTGAAGCGATCCGATCGACGATAAAGGACGGCGAAAAACAGCGTGCTGCTATAGAAATACTGCTCGCTAAAGGCGCAGATCCGAACCTCAAGAACAGGAAAGGGTTGACCCCGCTACAAGTCGCACAGCGGATGCGAAGGGCGGATGCGGGGAAAATTGTTGAGTTGCTGCGAAGGTATGATGCGGTTTAAAAGGGATCTCATCGTAGGTTGGGTTGAACGGATCTTCCCCAAACGTTTGCCAATCAAAGAAACCTACGATTGCTTTGTGTCCGTGCTATTTAAGGAGACTGAGTGAAACCCAACACTTTTCTTCCACTGCCAGAGATGTTTTGATATGCTGTTGGGTTCACTCGGTTCCTGGTATATATAACGGTATGTTAAGTTCAATGTGTGTTTGGGACACACACCTCTGATTTCACCGCCGTTCAAGCCAACCTACGGGACTCAAGATGCACTACACACACGAAAAACTCACGCAAGACTTTACCGATCTCGGTATCGAAAAAGGGGACACTCTCTTTATTTACTCGTCTTTCAAGAGTCTGGGACCTGTTGCGGATGGGGCAGGCACGGTCATTTCTGCGTTGGAAGAAGCCATCGGACAGGACGGGTTGATTCTGATGCCTTCTTTCAATCTCCGACCGAGTCGAGAAGAACGCGTCGCGTCGCGGGACGTTCCAACAACGCCTTCTACAGTTGGATGGTTAACAGAGTTCTTTCGGCAGATGCCCGACACCTATCGCTCTGACCACTATTCGCATGCCGTTGCCGCACGCGGGAGAGATGCGGGGGCGTTTATAGCGGATCATCTGAGTCAAGAAGGCTATCAATCGCCGTGGGACCTCCATCCGTGGGGAAAGACTTACGGCACACATTCACCGATGTTCCGCGCCTATAAAACGGACGGCAAACTGCTGATGATTGGTGTCGATTACAACACCTCGACCTATATCCATCTCGTTGAGGTTATCCACTGGAACAAACGCCTTGCGCAAAACACACAGGCAACGTTTATCGGGTTGAACCGTCCAAAACTTGGTGCTTTTTGGGACGCACTCGGTCAGTTGAGACGTGGCAAGGTGGGCAATTCAGATTGTCGGTTGTTCCACATCAAGACCTACGTGGATACACTCTTGGCAGAGGTAGAAGGTAACCCTGATCCATATCTCGGCTAAAGGTCTCCGGATACCCTTTTTTCAATTATCTATCTGTAAGTTCTAACGCATCTGTCCGTTCCAGATAGAGATAGGTCGTTAGAATCGCCCAAACGGGTGCCAAAGCGGTCTGTCATTTTCTACGCTCCTTGGTGCGCCATCACCTCAATATCAAAACCCTCTTTCCGAATACGCTGATCGAAATAGAGGAGTGTACCCCCAATAACCCAGATCGGCAGCGTGAACGTCCCAACGCTTAAGTTAATAAAATACATCAGCATATAAGAAAGGGGGAACTCGACACGCTCTATTGGAAAATGTCCCCAAACCACTATCCATCGAATCGTTTCACTCATAACCTCCTCGATTTCAACAAGTCCAACTAACGCTACCAAGGATCCGAAAGCAAAGCGAAACACAAAATCAATAGCGGAAGAAAGCAGGCAAATCGCGAACATCGTGCCAATGACCCGCCACCATGTCTGCCCAATCAATTCACGTCTGCGCTTTAGTCCAAGCCACATTGATTTTTCTTCTATTAAAATAGCAGCAACAAAGAAACACCAATACGTCAGAAAACAAATTACGACACCGCCTATAAGCAAGAAGGCAACGAATCCAAAGATAAGCACTAAGGATTCGTTATTTCTAACAGCAAGGAGCATTCCGCTTAAGGGCAAAATCAAGAGAAAAGTTAAAAGCACTGCCAGCACCGCGTATATAAGCGAACCAGCGAAACACCGAAAAAATTGCCGTCTCACCCGCCCAAGGACAACACCCATTCCAATAGATTTTCCCAAGTAAGCCTGTGCGGTCGCAAACACAAGTCCGCTGACCACGAAGAGCGAGACCCCGAAAATAGCAACGATAGTGGGTACCCAGATTGTTATCATTTCTGCCCGTCCCGCTGAATCATCAAAGAAACAGATTGACACCCCAATGCCCATCGCGATGAAATAACCAGCGGCGATCCCAAGAAACGACCAGAAGTGTGTTCGATAGAGGCTGAACGTCGTATCCAGCAGCTCGCCAAACCGCATCGCGTGCAGTTTAGGAGGCGCATTATGCGTTTGTGAAGGATCAATTTTCTCTGACATGCCTATTCCTAAGTTGCTTCAGGAGGTCTCTGATGTTTTAAGCGCGTAGACTTCCTCTAAAAATTTATCGTAGTCAACCAAAATGCGACTTCTTATCTCTTCCTTGCCCTCCATCTTCTCAATGATAGGGTCGGCTATAGTGCGTCCGAGTTCCGAGCGACGGAGCTTGGGAAGCATTGCGCGCCGCCCAAGATATTCACGGATCACGTCCAATTCGTTCTCTGTGACCAGTTCAGGTTGGATCCAGGCTGAATAGATAAATGTCTGCCGTGGTGGAATATGAATAGATGGCACCGCTGTTGAATTCGCACCGGTAAGTTTCCGGTCTGTGCGTGCAGTCTTCACGACGAGCGTCCCTGCAGCCAAGTCCCCTAATCGTCGCCAGTCCTTATTTATGAGCATAGCGAGCAGCCCGGCACCATAGAAGAAGGGTAAGAAATCGGCAAGTCGCACCAGATTTCGGATCGCTGAATCCGCAAAACCGATGGGGTAACCCCCTTCCTTAATGACGCGTAAACCGAGGGCGCGTTTTCCGAGAGATTGCCCATTCGTGGTAACCTCAAATACCATGTAATAGCCCCAAAAAAGTGCGAAGACGATAATACCCCCTAACGCACCGAGCCAGTTACCAAGCGTATCCCCAAGTTCCCGGACGAAATTTCGGTTAACATAATATCCGACGAGGGCAATCAGTGTGAGCAGTCCGGTGTCAATCAGTGCCGCATAGAAACGCGACCCGATGCCCGCCTTCTGAAAACTAAGATCAATCTGTTCCGGTGTCTCTATGGATAATTGCTCGTTCATTTTGGAGGTGTTGCTCCCTTTCGGAGTAAAAAGACTTGATTTTTGATATAAAATGGCGTTTAATTATGTAGGTGGAAGTTCACACGCCAATTATAACACAACATCATGCGTTAAAGTGTGCGAAATGTTTCACAGTGAGCGTAAAGTCGTCAACAACTTTAGGAAACTTCGTAACTTTAGATACACTTGCAAACTTCCTGACTGCTGACGATTGATGGCTATCTTTCTGACAACTGACAACTGATAACTGGCAACTTTTCCTCGTCATGACAATCGCAGAATTTATCTTAAAAAAACAAGAAACTTGGGACGAACTGGAGACCCTGCTGAACCGCCCGGGAAACGCGAGTGCGGTACAACTGAATCGGCTCGGGTATCTATACCGACGCGTCACATCCGATTTAGCGATAGCACGCCGCGATTTCCCAGAGGACCGGTGCGTTCCATATCTCAACGAACTCGCATCACGCGCACACGCTAAGGTTTATCAGACCTCGCCTTTCAAGCGCGGTACGCTCAGGCAGTTCCTTCATTTCGGTTTCCCGACAATCTTTCGGGAAAACCTCAGTTTCATCGGCGCAGCGTTCCTGATGTTCGTTCTCGCATTTGCGGCAGCATACTGGATCGCTTTGACGACCCCTGAATTCGTGGAAAAAATAGTCCCGGAACGTTTTGTATCCCACATCAAAGATTTGGAAGACGGTGCGTGGAACGACACATCGGCGGAAAGGCGAAATCTATTCGCATCTTTTGTGATGACGAACAACATTCGGGTCGCATTTTATGCCTTCGCGTGGGGCATCACGTTTATGCTTGGCACTGTCTATATCTTAGTCATCAACGGTATTCTCATCGGCGGGGTTGCCGGGTTGTGCGACGTTAATGGGGTCGCAATAGCACTCTGGTCCTTTGTGTCGCCGCACGGTTACATTGAACTCACAACGATCTTCATCGCTGGCGGTGCCGGACTAAAGTTAGGATATTCACTCATCGCACCGTCCCACTTTACACGGAAACGCGCTTTGACAGACGCTGCTGGCACCGCCATCCGCTTGCTGGGTGGATGCGTTTTCCTGCTTATCATTGCGGGGACCATCGAAGGGTTTGTGTCACCTTCCGGTCTACCAGATACTTTCAAAATCGGGTTTGGTGCTTTGACGGGCATCTTACTGTTCACCTACCTCTTCGCAATGAAAGCCCCTAACGTGGATACATCCACCCAATCACGAGCATAACCCACTACTCCTCTAATACACTCAACCCGCAGGTCCTGTAGGTGTGGTTTGTAATCACACTGACAACCCTTTACTAAATCCTTGATTTCGCTTTAAGCTCCAAGTACTTATTCACCACCGCCATCGTCAACTGATGCGCGGGTACATCAATTGTAATCACCCCTCGACGACGCAAAATCTCTAACGTCGCGTGCTTTTCTTGTAATAACCGTTCAGCAACCGCCTTCTGATAAACCGACTTAGCGTCTTTGGTATTCTGCTCTGCTAACGCAACAATGCCCGAATCTGTCAGCGTCACGCAAACAACAAGGTGATGTCTGGAAAGCTGCGTCACATAGGTGGCTATCCCTTCAGCGGAATCGTTGTCCAAGATGTCGGTAAAAAGGATAATGAGCGCACGTTTCCGCTGTTTTGAAGCGAGATATTTGAACGCCTCTTCAAAGTCGGATTCGACCGAGTGAACGGGGAGCGCGTAGACGGTTTCCAACATCGTAAGAAACTGCTTTTTGCCCGGCTTCGGGGCAAGGTATTGGTGGACACTATCCGCAAAGGCGATCAACCCGACTTTATCGCCTTTAAGCGTTGAAACATAGGCAGTCATCAAAGTCGTGTTGACGGCATAATCCAATTTGAGCATCGCCTTTTGAGACGTTGGCTTTTCAGTGGGTTGTGTGGGTGCCTCTAAAAGGATCGGCGATGCCATGAGTCTACCGGTATCCAATAGAATCATAACATCTTGGCTCCGCTCCGTCTCAAACTCTCGGACAATCGGCTTACGTTGACGGGCAGTGGCGTTCCAGTCGATACGTCGAAAATCGTCGTCGGGTGAATATTCGCGAAGCCGCTCCATCTCTGTGCCTTCCCCGAACTGCCGAGAATTTTTCAGCCCGATCTGATGGAGCATCCCCCGCTTCACTAAGAGTTCATATTGCCGAACCGCTTGTAGATTCGGATAGACTTTTATCTCCATCGCTGCGGGGACCCGTCGCCGCCGAACGATAAGTCCCAAGACACCCCAACACTGGAGATGAATATCTACGAACTGATAAATTCCACGTCGCAGAGGTGTGAGCCGATACACGACATCCGAATGTTGCATCGGTGATACACGGCAGTCGTGGAGCACCTGTTCATACAGAAATTCGTCGGGGAAATCGTCTTTAATACGCAGCCGCAACTGATGGCGAGAACGGTTGATAATTTTCAGTGTTACAACATTCACCACACCCAACGAAAACTTGGAACCCATCTCTCGACTTATCTCAACCCGCTTAAACAGTGGATTTGTAGCATAATCTATCACACTGACGACAAACAGGAGCACGAGATACGCACCCCCGATAAAGCGCAGATTCGGTACCACGTTGTAAAACGCGATCGGGATAGCGACAGGACATAAGAAAATGAGGAGCCGGTTGCTTAAATGCATCTTTCTTTAGTTATAAGTTATAAGTTGAGGGTGGTTCATAAATGATTCAT
>JAAXHI010000214.1:0-7030 GCA_012270875.1 Candidatus Poribacteria bacterium
TTCAAATATGTTACTATATTTACAATTGATGTTGGACTTACTCGCAATCAAGAGGAAACCGCTAATTCCTGTAGTATTATTTTAGTCAAAACGCTCTCATTTTTATTTTCTGTGTCTATGAATATTAAATACGCTACATACACTGTGTTAATAACCCTCCTTATCACGACAGGTCTCATAAGCGGTTGTGAAAGGATTCCGACACAGGTTGTTCCTACAGCACCTGTCGAAAACGTCGCAGTAGCCGTTATTTCGGAGAAAGATGGCAGTGATCTGACTGGCAAAGCCACATTCTCGGACATGGACGGATCGGTTCACGTTAGGATTGAGATTCAAAACGCGACTTCCGGTTTGCACGCAGCGCATCTCCATATAGGCAGCTGCACCGACGTGGGACCCCATTGGCATCCTATGGGAGTTCCAGCAGGCACAGTGGGTGTACCCGTCGCCGAAGCGACACTGGATATGCCGCCCATCGGTGTCGGTGAGATTGGTAACATTCCTGTCAGTGAAGACGGTACAGGGGTTTTAGAATTCACAACACCCCTCTGGTCGCTTGGTGGCGACCCAAACACCGACATCCTCGGAAAACTGATCCTTATCCACGAAACAGGCGATACCTTTCAAACGCATCCGCACGCGCACTATACCGCGATGGAGATGTCAGATATGTCTACGCCACATGCAGGCACAGGCACACATCCCCATATAATGCAGATGGAAACGGAAATGATCGAAGCCACGCATACCTGTACGCTGACAGTGCTCGCTCAGCAGATTGACTTGGAATTGGAACATCACCTTCCGGGTCAAGTGGTGGATCCACATACTCACGATCCGCTGGAGATGCTGCTTAAATGTTTCTTTACGCCTGAGCAACTGTTGGATACTGCGTTTTTGTCGGTGATTCAGCTTACAGAATCGCCAGCGTACCAAGTGCTTTTGGAAAGTGAACCCGATAGTTTAGCCACCTATCACGACTTTTTTCTGGCTAACGGTGCACCTATCGATCCTGATTTCTTCACAAACCAATATCTGCAGACCTTCCCTACCGGTACTCCTGCGGAATTTGAGCAGGAGATGCGGATGCGGTTAACACACCTCTACATCGCATCGGGCATAGATTTTGAAAACCCTGCTGACTTGGTGGGCTACAATCAACTCCTCATCACGTTTCTGGATGCTCGGACGACTGCGTGGATGTTGGGCTATTTCCAAGGGGACGATACGGCGTTCGGTGAGTGGGTTGTTGCGGTGCTTAGAGACGTGCCAGTTAGAACAGGCGGCGGCGCGCGCATCGGTTGCGGTGTGATTGCGTTGATGGAATAAGTTTCCGCGATATGATGCTCTGCATACCCCGTAATCGAGTAGGTGAGATGTGTAACCGTTCTTATCTCCCTCCAAATCGTCCTTTGCCAACTTGTCTGAAATATCCATTTCCCGCTGTAGGCGTATCCCCGTGTCGCGATACCCCAATACACTTATGGCGTTCTCAAACTTCTTGTATTAAACACCGAACTATGCTATCATGCGGCAAACCTTCAACGGAGTAAGCGTATGAAAATCAAAGACATACAGACCGTCCGAATCAACGTACCGCCGCGGGACATCAAGCGCACAGAACCCCGACGCGAGCCGTGGAATGTCCACGCCGAAGTCGCAAATCCGATGTCGCGCTACCCGCAATACAAACGCCACCGTTCGAGTTGGATGCCGAAGTGGGATCAGGTCTATGTCAAAGTCACCGCAGAAGATGGGACTTGGGGGATAGGCGAAACCTCGTTCGGCACACCGGTCGCGGCGATCATTGATGAACATTTCGCACCGATGCTGATCGGCGAAAACTGCTTCGCTGTTGAGAAGATTTGGGATATGATGTTCCGTATGTCCAAACCTTACGGTTCGCAAGGCTTAACGAGTTGTGCGATCAGCGGGATCGACATCGCCTTGTGGGATCTGAACGGCAAAATCAAGAACCAACCCGTCTATGAACTGCTCGGTGGTCCGCTGCGTGAGAAGATGTTCGCTTACGCCACAGGGAACGATACCGATTGGCAGTTGGAACTTGGGTTCAAAGCGGTGAAATTGGCATGTCCGTACGGACCAGTAGACGGCGAATGGGGATTAAAAGAGAACGAAAAACTGGTCGCCAAAACCAGAGAGACCGTCGGTGATGATGTCGAAATTATGCTTGACTGCTACATGGCGTTCGATGTCGATTATACCATCCGCTTGGCACACCGCCTCCGTCCCTATCGTCTGAAGTGGATAGAAGAATTTCTCATTCCAGAAGACATTGACGGGCTGGCGAAGGTCAAAGAGGTCGTCGATTGGGTGAGTCTGGCGAGTGGTGAGCATCACTACACCCGCTTCCCGTTTCAGCAAATTATTGAGAGGCGGTGCTTGGACATCTTGCAACCCGATACGTTCTGGGTCGGTGGTATCACCGAATGCGTTAAAATCTGTCATCTCGCGGATGCCGCCGGACTTACCGTTATTTTTCACGGTGGGGGTCTCCGTCAATCTGGACTCCATCTCTCCGCTGCGATGCCGAATACACCTTGGGTAGAGTATTACCTCGGCACTCCACCCGGCGTACCGTTAACGGAGACGAAATTGTTTGAAGGCGAATCCCTCCCGAAAGATAGTTACATTTCTCCAAACGACGGCCCTGGTCTCGGTCTACATATTGAAGAGGAGTGGTTGATACCGAGAAACCCGAGATAACATGCAACGCTGTATCATCTTTTTGCTCTTACTCTGTATCAGCGGTAACATCTCCGCGCAAGTGCTTATTGATTCTGTCATTGCAGTCGTCAATACAGATGCCATTACACGCAGTGAACTCGAAAATGAGTTCCGAATCGCCGCTATCATGGGCAAACCCATTGCCGAAACACCAACCGCTGCTGAGAAACGTACTGTATTAGGGACTATCGTCAACCGCAAATTCGTCTTACAAGAATCGGACCGGATCGGCGTTGTCGTCGCCGAGCGCGATGCTCAGATTGCAGAACAGATCGCTGAGATTCGTGCAAGGTATCCTTCCAAAACAGATTTTCAAGATGCCATGCAGCAGTACCAATTAGAAACTGAAACCTTGGAGATGTGGGTCTATGAGCAGCTCATTTACGGTGAATTTTTCCGACGTAAATTCTTCAACGCCATCAATAGTGCGGAGGTCGAAAGATTGACCAGATCATACTATGATAAAAATAAAGAAGAATTTGTTGCGCCACCCACAGTTACCTTCTACTCACTGCTGATCGTTATTCCAGATGCTATATCAAAAACGGAAAAGCAAAATTCAGAGAACTTGGTACAGAAACTCAGTGAGCGTTTACAGAAGGGAGAAACATTTAAGACAGTGCGTGAAGCCTATGAAACGCAATTGTCCCTTCAGTTTGATAGCCTGACGGTTGAAACAGATACACCGTTGGGAACCGTTGTAACCGAATTGCAAACTTCTGAACGAAGCAAACCGCTCGTTGTTGCGGGGGGATACCAGATCGTTGAGCGCATTCGGAATAACCCTGCTCGCCAAAAGCCGTATTCTGAAGTCAGTGAGGGAATCACAGAGCAGGTTCGACAGGTGCAAGCTGAAAAGCAGTTCAAAGCGTGGTTAGATAAAAAAAAAGAAGAGGGAATATGGCATATTTTAGATAATGCCCTCACGCAACCCGAAAACGAGGTGAGGTAACAGATGTCGGATTATCAGGACTTGAATCATCGTAGAAATAGACGATCACACAGGATCACTCCATCGGTAAGATGGGAGTATTTTGGCGTTGGAATACTGCTATTTGTGTTTGCTGCATCGGTATTAGGAGACATTCTTGCCTATCCTGAAACGTTTCAGGAACGGTTGAAAGCAGCACAACAGGCATTTCAAGCCGAACGCTGGGAAGACGCGCGCCGTTTATACCGTGCTCTCACTAAAGAGGCTCCTGAATTACCGGTCGCTTACATCGGCGAAGGGGATGCCGCCGCAAAACTGAAGGACTATCCGGCTGCGATTACCGCCTTCGAGCAGGCCTTGAAACGCCTCTCAACAGAACAACAGACCGATATCGCGATCGCTCGCCTGCAATTCATCGTGCAAGCCAAACTCGCCACCGCATATCACCGCAACAGACAACTTGACGCAGCAGATATATGGTTCCAAAAAGCCATCAAAGGTGCAGGTGAAGATGCGCCGGCTGCATGGTACGTTGCTTTAGGACAGATTGAAACTGAGCGTGGGAACTTAGAACAAGCACGTAGATACTATAGTGTCGCCGTGCAACTACACCCAGACACAACCGCGGCTTACAACAATCTCGGACATGTACTTCTCAAACTCAACCGTATTGATGAAGCCGATGCCGTTTTTAGACAGGCACTTGTCCAAGACGAAACGCTTGCCAGTGCAGCCTTTGGACGCGGCGAGGTGGGAGTCAGGCGCGGACAACTTGCTGTCGCGCAACGTTTTTATGAAGATGCCATCCAACACGCACCGCACGAACCGACATTTCACAAATCGCTCGCAGAGGTACTCCGACATCTCGGGAACGACAAAGCGGCTAAAGTCGTCGAAGCACGTTACCGTCGGACGCTTGCCGAACGCTACCTCCGTCAAGCACATTGGTTTATTGAAAAGAGACAGCCACAGCGTGCGCTAACACCGCTGCAAAAAGCACTTGACGTGGATGCAACGTTTACACCCGCGCTGAAAGATTACGCCTACGTTCAGATGCAACTCGGCGAATTAGCAGCTGCCAAGCAGACGTATCAGCGCGTACTCATGATCGAACCGACCTCCCGTCAGGCACTTTTACACCTCGGTATGATAGAAATCGGACTCGGGAACCCGACAAACGCCGAGGCACACTATCTCACACTCATCAAACACGAACCGGATTTTATGGATACCTATGTACAACTTGCGAATCTGCACGAGCGGTCTGGAGACTTCGCAGCGGCCGAGCGGGCACTCACGATGGGAATAGAACACGAAACGACGTGGGCACCCGGGTATCTATGGCGCGGAAAGATTTACCAAAAACAGGGCGTATCCGGTATGGCGGAAGCCGATTTCCGGCACGCCATCCAACTTGCACCGGATGTGCCGTTTCCGAAAGAGGCATTGGCAGCCCTACTTGCAACAGAAAATAGAGCACTTACCGAAGCACTTACTCTCGCGGAGGCTGTCGTTAAAAGTGATAGCCGACCCACACACCGTGCTACGCTTGCCTTTGTCTATTATCGTCTCAACCGTATTTCCGACGCACGACGTGAAATTGAAACGGCTTTTAGGAAGGATCCTAAACACCCGTTCATCCTAAAAATGCGATCAAAAATCCTGAATTCCGATAAACAATGATGCTCTAATGTAAAGATCACCCTGCTAAAGCATGGGTGCTTTGAATTTCAACTACAAAGGCGGTGTTTCCTCCCCCTGCTAAGCATGGAGGTTTCCACACCGAAGATTTTTATGATTTTTTATGATTTTTTTCTTGAAAATTTAAACGATGTATAGTAACCTTTATATTAAGTAAGGTTGTGTATACATGAACCTGAAGGGTTAAATTCTAGATATACGGGTTTTGTCGCATAAAACTCGCAACCCTTCACCAATTTTATTTAGTTCAAATATAGAAAAAGGAGCATTATAATGCTTAGATTTCAGATAGCTTTGGCTATTATTTTGGTCGGTTGTGTCGCTTTCCTATCGTGTAGCCGAATGCAGGATACGTTAGACCCGGCTCCCGATGATACAACGATGGACATGACCATGGACCAGATGATGGATATGCTGGAAACGATGGCGAGTGTTACGCTTCCAGCACCGACGATGACCGTTGACGAAGCTAAGGCAGCCATGAATCCGCCGGGAACTGGTGCTGCGCACGTCGGTTTGACTCCCCGTACCGTCTATTTCAACGAAATCGGTGCCGCGGCAAACAAAGCCATAGCAAACGAAGAGGAAACAACATATCCCGTGGGTACCATGATCATCAAGAAAGTCATGAGTGCTTCCGATGGTACTACCGATCCATTTGTCCAGCAAGTCGTAACGATGATGAAAACCGACGATTCGATGTACGCAGAAAATAACTATTGGATATATGGCGTGGCCGGACGTGCTTCGGCAACGGAAGAACTGATGGCTCCACAATCGCTTCCCATTACGCATAGAGGATGCCATGATTGTCATTCAAAAGCGACTAACGACAGCGTCTTTGTGTCCCTTTCTATGATGGATGACATGCCTGACGGTGATATGCCTGACGGTGAGATGCCTGATGGTGAGATGCCTGATGGTGAGATGCCTGATGGTGAGATGCCTGATGGTGAAATGCCTGATGGTGAAATGCCTGATGGTGATGGCAACGGCAATGGCAATGGTAACGGTAATGGCAACGGCAACGGTAACGGTGCCGGTAATGGCAACGGCAATGGCAATGGTAACGGTGCCGGTAATGGCAACGGCAACGGTGATGCCTAATAGTTCCATCTCATAGCACATATAAAAAGGGGACCGGTAACAACATTTAGTTGCTGCTGGTCCCTTCTTCTTTTATATCATGCCTGTATCACACGAATAAGCAAAAATCGAATATAACCCGACTATTAAATTATTGTTTCACCCAAATCTATCATCAATCATCAAGGAAAGTTTGACTTTTTTTCTGAAATATTGTATTATTTTAACAATTAGATTGCAGTAGCATGCGTCTGGCGGATTTCAGCCACGTGTACAATGATATTACACTTTAGTCAAACCTTTACAAATAAATTGACAACTTTTGTCAACCAACTTCAAATATAGGAAAGGAACACTAATGATGTTTAAAGTGCAGATAGTTTTAATCGCTATTTTGATCGGATGTGTCGCTTTTGTATCCTGTGAGCGGGCACAAAATGTGATACTTGACGACGTAGAAATGCCTGACGGTGAGATGCCTGACGGTGAGATGCCTGACGGTGAGATGCCTGATGGTGAAATGCCTGACGGTGAGATGCCCGATGGTGAGATGCCTGATGGTGA
>JAAXHI010000214.1:7139-9880 GCA_012270875.1 Candidatus Poribacteria bacterium
CCTGATGGTGAGATGCCTGATGGTGATGGCAACGGCAACGGCAATGGCAATGGTAACGGTAATGGCAACGGCAACGGTAACGGTGCCGGTAATGGCAACGGCAATGGCAATGGTAACGGTGCCGGTAATGGCAACGGCAACGGTGATGCCTAATAGTTCCATCTCATAGCACATATAAAAAGGGGACCGGTAACAACATTTAGTTGCTGCCAGTCCCCTTCTTTTTATTGCATATCTTAGGCGATAAATGCGCCGCTCTGCGCTGCAAGTGAGATCTTTACAGAATCCTCTGATACTACCACTCGGTTTCGATTCAACATATCTTCGGCAGAACTTTGAAATGACGGAATCGGAATATCAATCGTTGCAGAACGTCTACCTATATTCAGTGCAATCAAGACAGAATTCGTTTCCGAAGTGCGTAGATACGCATAAGTGCCATTTTGGACATTTAAGTGGACGACCTCTCGCTTACCCGAAGCGAGCAGCGGAAACTGCTTCCTTAATGCTCCCAAACGTTGAAAATAAGTCAACAAATCTTTATCTTGTTCATCTCCCCATAGCATCGGTAGACGTGCTTCCTCAAAGCGTCCGAGCGGGTTTCGTTGAGAAACGCCGACTTCGGTGCCGTTGTAAATCACAGGCGGTGCAGAGAGCGTGTATAAAACCAATGCTGCCAACCGAACCTTCGCCTTATCTTCATCTGCCAGATAGAGGATACGCGTCATGTCGTGGTTGTCCAAAAATGCGGGCAGTGAAAAGTCTTTCGGGAAATATGTTTCATGTGCCGCTAAAAACGCTTCAAACTCAAGCAGCGTCGCAGTTTCGAGGGCAAAGGTTCGCCTGAGTGCGTCCGCGAGTAGAAAATCGAGACACCCATCAAAATGTGGAATGTAAGACGCTATCGTTTCCGAATGGCTGACCACCTCACCGAAAAGGAAAGCGTCAGGATTTACCGCTTTACAGGCTTGACGAAAATCTGCCCAGAACGTATGCGGTGGACCTGGCGCATAGTCAAGTCGGTAACCGTCAACACCATTTTCTAACCAATACTGTGCACATTTTAAAAGATAGTCGCTTGCGGATTTATGCTTTAGGTTGAGTTGTGGCATCCCCTTCACGCCAAAAAAACTGGTGTATTCATCGGGCCATCGTTGCCATGTGTACCACGTCCGATACTCGCTGTTTTCGTCATCTCGCGCCTCTTGAAATGTCGGATGCTGATTCGACCAGTGATTCGCGACGAAATCCAAGATAACCCGGACATCGTGCTGATGTGCTTTTTCAATGAGTTCAATCAGTTCTGCGTTCGTACCGAATCGGGGTTCAACGGTGTAGTAATCTGTTGCGTCATAACCGTGATGCGATGGACTTGCGAAGAGTGGTGAGAGCCAGATCGCATTACATCCGAGCGATTGAATGTAGTCAAGTTTCTGAATCACACCGCGGAGTGTTCCACCGAAAAAACCTGAGAGGTTTGTCGGTTTCTTCCACGGCACACCATCTCTCGGATAGAACCGATCTAAAAAAACATGATAAATAAAGGCATCGCGTGCCCACATCGGTATGTCGTAATCGTCGATTGAGACAGCGAATTCGGTTGCTTCCGATAACACGCGCGTTTGATTGTCCGCAAAGACCCATCTGTCCGAACCCAGGACGCGTCCACCAATTTTGTAGCGTACGATTGTCCCACGCGTTTGCGGTGGGATTTGTCCAGACCAATGGTGAACATACCGCCATTCCAGCGCATTCCACACCGATTCACCCTGCACGAATTCAAATGTGGACGCTTCACCATCTACATTCATCCAACAACGAACCGAATCGTAAGCAATACCGCCGGAGGTGGTCACGTGAAGTGTGATCGGTTCATTTGATTGCGGGCGCGACGCATAAGCAGCCGGTGTTTTCAATCGATGCAGGTGCTTAATGCCTGTCAAACTGTTGCGATATTCAATGAGACGATTATCAAAATCCCTTTGTGTACCAAACATGATGTGCCTCTACCATTTCGTGGTGTGCGTTTAGACAATAAAAAAGCCGTGTCACGAGTACACGGCTTTTCTATTTCAATCACGGATATGCTTACTTATCGCCCCAAGCGCGCCCACGTGGAATCAATAACAATTGATTGACCTTCAGGTTGGTGCGATCGAAGATGTAGTCGTCCTGATTCGCGGCGACTAATCGCTTCCACATCTCTGAGTCATCGAAAATCTCAGGACGTGCAGCGATGTGTTTGAGGGCAGCTTCGCCGTTTTCTTCCTGAATATCTTCTTCCTGTACATAGTATCTGTAGAGTTTCTCAGGACTGGTTACACTGAAGCTGAAACTATACGGACTTGCGAGCGCATTTCCTGCCATATCAGCGGCACCGGAAACAGTAACAGTGTACATACGTCCTGCCCGCATCGGCATGTCGGAAGTAAACGTCGCAGAATCACCAGTTCCGCTCACTGTGCCTGAGAGCATTCCGTCCATGGGTTCGCTCATGGAATCTTCCGTTTTCGCGATCGCCACACTCACCGAAACGGTGTTGCTGTCTACCGGTTCACTAAATGAGACAGTCAAACTATTCATCACATTGAGTGAATCTTCATATTCAGAGATAACTGTGCCATCCGCCGGTTCGGTCATCGTCACGGTTGGTGGTGTTGCGTCGGTGTAGGTAAATTGCTGTGAGAGCGTGACCGGTACTTCAGGTTTCCCTTTGTTGGTGATGACAACAGAGACGGATT
>JAAXHI010000214.1:9904-12880 GCA_012270875.1 Candidatus Poribacteria bacterium
TCACGGTTACTCCGTTTTTCACATCAAATTTCTCGCCGGTAATCTGGACAGTCGTCCCGCCGGTTTCGGGTCCCTGCATAGGACTCATCCCACTCGGCATCGGTTCTGGATTACAGCCGCCGCAGCCTACCATCCACGCGCAGACAATCGTAAGGATAGCCAGCACGGCTATGTTTCTGGGTTTTCTCATTAATTCGATCTCCTTATCATCGGAAACGGTCTCATTAGATCTCACGGACTTTAGGATTTCTTGGATTAGAGGGATACCTCTAAATTACACCTTAGAATTATTATACACACAAACGGGTAAAGTTGTCAACATTTTTTGCGAATTTATAAGCAAACATGCTCTGTAAAGACCTAACCGCGCCAACTTGTCCGTTTTAACGGGTCCCGGACAGCAACAGCGAGTTCGGGACCGAAGCCTTCTATTGCCAACCTCACTGTGTCTCCATCACCAACTGCCGTCAGTGCTTCATGATGGGTTCCAGTGGATACAACGTCCCCGGGTTCGAGCGTTACAACATTGGTCACCTCTGCCAGCAGTTCCGGGATGAAACGTGCCATAGAGTTCGTCGAGAAATCGTGTTGTAAGCGATCATTAATCCAAAGTTTCACGCCGAGCGCGTTTCCGTCAGATACTTCGTCGGCGGTGACGAGCGCGGGGCCCATGGGTGCAAACGTGTGCCAACTTTTCCCTAAGAAGAACCCCCCTGGCAACCCTCGTGCCGATACGTCAACGAACTGCGTGTAACCGAATACACAGTCAAGCGCATTTTCTTCGGAGAGGTGCTTCGCCGTTTTACCGATAACTATTGCCAATTCCGGTTCAAAGTGGAATACAGTGACATCTGCCTCGGGCAGGTCTACTGTGTCTTTCGTAGCAACGATGCCGGTTGGCGACTTCAGAAAGGCGTTAAACTCGCCGCGGGATGGGCTGTCCGGCTCAATGTAATTGCCAGCAAGACATACCAGTTGACCTGGACGGGGTAGCGGTGCTTTGAAACTCACACTGCCCAAAGAGGTAGCAGTTCCATTTTCAGCGGCATCTGCTATTGCTGGGCGGAGGTTATCAAAGTCTTCAATCACCATTCGTATCTGTTCTTGCGGTGTGTGATACGAAAGACCACTGAGGGCATCGCTGATGTCAACAATCCCGCCGTCTGTGATTACACCAAGTTGATAGTCATTAAAGAATGCCAGTTTCATTCAGTTTTTGCTCCTCTGTTAAGACGTTTCGCAAGCGGATGGCTCCGCTCCTCCAACGGCAGCTGCACCTTTTGTCCACTGAAATGGGAAACATAGGTTGCGCTTACACACTCAAGTGATGTAAGTGCATTGCGACCACCGAGTTCCGGTTGATTTCCATTAAGAATTGCGTCTCGCATATTTTTCGCACTCCAGATGGTATGGCGAGACTGCCACGCTTTTCCAGAGATGAGAAACGTTGACGCATCAAGTTCTATCCGTTCCCATACAGGTGTGTGTGCTGCAAACGAGACATCGAAGGGACAATACC
This sequence comes from Candidatus Poribacteria bacterium, assembly GCA_012270875.1. Classification (GTDB taxonomy): domain Bacteria; phylum Poribacteria; class WGA-4E; order WGA-4E; family WGA-3G; genus WGA-3G. The sequence goes on from JAAXHI010000214.1 coordinate 11,424, forward strand.
ACATTTCGTCTATGCCTGTGTCAGGGTTCGGTTTTATCATGAGTTGCCCTTCTGATCCGAGCAGATGCGGTCCCATCATCCACCCGTGTCTGGGTTCTCGGCAATAGAATTCCATAATGCCGTAGGCACCGCTCGCGCCACCGATATGCACAAGCATGGTATCTCCCGCGACGATACCGTTATCGCGCCGGTCGGTTTTGCACAACGCACTGCTGTGCATAATATCTGCTTCCGCCACATCGTGTCCCTGATAAGTAATATGCGCTTGAATCCAAGAGATGCCGTCCAAGAAAAAATCCATCTCGTCGAAGTAGTGAACCCCCATTTCCATGAGTTCAAATCCGGCTTCGCGGCCCTTGCCGACTTCTCGCATTGAACGGAGTTCACCAATTTTGCCTTCATCAATCAAGACTTTCGCGTGCCGAAAAAGCGGTGTAAATCGGAATTGATGACTCACCGCCAAGTGTACGCCTGCCTCACGGCATGCTGCAAGCATCTGATCCGCTGTTTCTAAATCGACAGACAACGGTTTCTCAGATAAAACGTGGGTCCCCGCTTGTGCGGCAGCAATAGCGATCGGTGCGTGTAGCGGGGCATGTGTGCATACGCTTACAAGATCAAGTGCTTCGCGTGCAAACATCTCCTCGTAATCCGTGTATCGGTTTGAAACACCGTATTCATCGGCACGGGTGTTGAGGGCATCACGATTGATGTCGCACATTGCAACGAGGTCAACCCCTTCTAAGTTCGCGTGTGCTGCGGCGTGGCTTTTACTAATCCCGCCACAACCGACAATCCCTGTCCGTAATGTCATTAATTACCCTCACATTCGGTCTGTGCATGTTTAATGCATCTCTAATAACGCCTGCCATTGTGTATCGTCCACAAGGACCCCTTTTTCGAGACTTTCTTGCCGTGTCCTTAGCATGCCTTCCCCCGGATACCGAACGCTCTCATTTTCATCTAACGGTGTAGCGGTATGGAAATCGTTGATAATCGCTGCGACGGTCTCATCTAACATCGCCTGTCCCATCAATCCTGTGGCGTTCATCGCGATGTACACCTGAGAAACCGCGTACTCTGAATTTTGCTTTCCGATTTCGTGGGTTGCTTGTCCACCTGAGATAACGGATGCCATCGTGTCAAGCACGAGTGCTAACCCGGAACCTTTCCAATAGCCGATCGGCAGTGCTCTTTTGGAATCAAGGATATCGCCGGGGTCAACTGTTAATTCGCCATCCGTGTCGTACCCGCCGGGTAGCGGAAGTTCTTTTCCTTGCAGCTGCAGCACCTCTAATTTTCCGTTAGAATACTGACTCATCGCCATGTCCAGCAGAATATGTCCCTCTTCTCGTGGCACGGCAATCGCCATCGGATTGTTCCCAATCTTCTTTTCCGCAGAACCCCACGGTGGCATCAATCGGGTCGTATTCGTCCAGCAGATGCCGATATATCCG
>JAAXHI010000214.1:13030-15321 GCA_012270875.1 Candidatus Poribacteria bacterium
AAAAGTCGCGCACATAACACAGCCCGCTCGTCGGTGAATCCAACGGTCGCGAGCACACGATAAAATTCGTCTTGTAAAGTTTGGAAAGGCACTCGTTTCATATATTCACTACCACATTTCGAGCCATTGTGCCAAAGGTGTCACCGGTTGCGTTTCGCTACGGATGACCCATTTGAAATCAGGATCTCCCCAATAGATTGTGCCGGGATGGTCACCGTCCCGAAGATAGCGAATATCAATCGCCCAACGGACGATTTCGCTTGTCGTATGCGGTAGCGATCGGTGGAGCGTCAGATTGTGGAACACCAAGGCATCCCCTAATTCCATAGGACATGTCACGATACGAGAATCCTCTATCAGTTCGTCCAACACCTCAAGAAACTTACCTTCCCGCTCTTCTGTGTGATGGTTGACCACGCCTAACCGATGTGAGCCTGCAACAACCTGCAAACAGCCGTTGCTCCTGTCTACTGGCACCAGTGGTATCCATGCGGTCGGGATGAGGGAAGTTTCGCTGACTGTGCCAAAATATCCGCTATCCTGATGCCACGGGACGACAGTCAATTGCTGACCGGGTAGTTTCGGGCGCGCATTGAAGACAGGGTGTCCAATCACATCCGTGCCTGTAAGTTGTCCGATTGCGTCCACAAGTGGTGGCGCGTGATGTATCTCGAAAACTTCAGGGGTCGCAACTTGGTCACGCCAAGAACGACCGAAGCGACCGGCATGTTCACCAGCGACTTGCGCAAACCGCGTTTCAAATGGAAGTTCTGACCCTTCATCTTCGATGATCTTGTCTTCTTTCAACTCGCGAATGATGCCGTCCACGACGCGGGCAAAACTGTCGCGCACACCATTGATAGCAGACTCCGGGACGACATTTTTCAGCAACAAATATCCGTCGTTTTCCCACTGATGCATCTGTTCAGGCGATAGTGGGGTTATCTGTTTTTGATCGTTTTTCATTTTTTTCGGCTCTAAGATTTAGACAATGTTGAGAATTAAGATGACAAAAGTAGAAAAGATTGTAAAATAATAGCATATTTGGTGAAAAGAGTCAAAGAAAATAGCCCGATCGCATTGATATTTTGTTTAGCAGATGATACGTCACACACCAAAGGAGGAGGCAGGATGGCAACTTTAACACAGACCGAAAACCGTATGAGACCGCTCTATATTGACGGATACACACATCAACTCAGTTACGCACCCGGTGAAGAAATTGCATTCAACGTTTCAACGAGTGCGGGCAGCTACTCACTTGAAATTGCGCGCATCGGTGCGACACGCGAGGTCGTCTGGAGTCAAAACGAAATTCCGGGTGCAGCGCATCCGATCCCCGCAGATGCTTCATCGCAAGGATGTGGATGGCCCGCTTCCTTCACGCTCGAAGTTCCTGAATCATGGCAGAGCGGTTATTATGAAGGCACACTTCGCGCGACGGATGGTGGCGGAGACACTATCTATCGGAACCATCGCACGGCTGAAAGCACGCTTTTCTTTATTGTCCGTCCTGCGAAACCGGGCGCGAATACACCTATTCTGTTCCAACTCTCTACCAACACCTATAACGCCTACAACAACTGGGCCGGCTTCAGTCTTTACGGATACCACGGGGCAAGTAGGATACAGGGAAACCGCGTCTCGTTTGACCGACCCACTCGCGGCATCTTCGGTAATTGGGAAGCGGCTTTTGTTGTCTGGGCAGAACAGAACGGATATACGCTGGATTACGCCGCGAATAGCGATCTGGAATTCCATCCTGAGATGTTGGAGCATTACAAACTCGTGTTGAGCGTCGGACACGATGAATACTGGTCTGCTCCGATGCGCGATAATCTTGAGGCGTTTATCGCAAAGGGTGGAAATGCTGCCTTCTTTAGCGGGAATTCTGTCTGCTGGCAGGTGCGTTCTGAAGATGACGGCAGAGCCTTAGTCTGCTGGAAACAGACCTACAACCAAGACCCAGTTTATAAGACTGATGACCACAGTACCCTCAGTACGCTATGGAGCCACTATCTGGTGGACCGTCCTGAGAATCAGTTGACCGGTGTCGGTTTCCTGCAAGGCGGTTATCACTTGAGCCACGGACAGTTTATGGACGGTGCGGGGGAATACACAGTCCATCGTCCAGAACATTGGGTATTTGAAGGGACAAACGTTTCGCGAGATGATACTTTCGGTGGCGGAAATACCATTGTCGGTTATGAGTGCGACGGATGCGAGTGGACGCTTGAAGACGGTTTGCCGGTGCCGACCTATCGCGACGGCACACCCGAAAGTTTCACGAT
>JAAXHI010000475.1 GCA_012270875.1 Candidatus Poribacteria bacterium
GGCAGCCAATTTATCTTGCGCTTCCTGACATGTAAGTTGACAGGCGGGTGTCCTGCCGACGACTACAATATCATATCCTGTTTTTATCCGTGGGCGTAATTGTCGAAACGATTCACGAATTAACCTTTTAACGCGATTCCTCTGGACGCTCTTTCCGACTTTTTTACTGGCGGTTATCCCCAACCGGAGGTAATTGAAACGGGTGTGGAGCACGTATATCACGAAGTAGTGATTCCAATACTTACGGCCCTTCTGATAAGCACGCTGGAATTCCCAACGCTTTTTCAGTTTTCCGGGATCTTGCATGATTTAGTTGATATACAGATACTTTCTCCACGACGGGTGGCACCCGCGAAAGTGGCGGTTGAGTTGCAAATACGTTAAAATTGATGGCGTTTTGGGTTGACGTGCGAGCTTTAGGCGCGTCTCGTAGAGCATGCTACTGCCTTTTTTATTATTACATTTTTTGCAGGCTGTCACGACGTTTTCCCATGTCGTTTCACCGCCGCGAGAGATCGGGACCACGTGGTCCAGTGTGAGATGCACGGTCGGAAACTCCTCTCGACAGTATTGGCATGTGTACTGATCACGGACGAGGACATTCCTTCGTGAAAATTTAACCACACTCCGCGGGACGTGAACATATCTCACCAAACGGATGACATGCGGTACTTTTATCGCAGCACTTGGCGAATTAATTTCGACATCTGAGACTTCTTCCGTCTGTGCAGTGCCTTTGAAAACCATTTTCATAGCACGCCGGAGGTTGCAAACGTTGATCGCTTCGTAACTTGCGTTGAGTACTAAGACAGACATTTCCACTTGCAGACCCTCTCACTTGAACGATTGGCTCTACCACACTATCTCCTATGTATTTTAACACATTTTTAGCGCAATTGCAACTTAATTATTGGTTGTCAGTTGCCTCGTAGTGAGAGGACTCAGTTGATGCGATTGCGAACCGTGCCTATTGAGGTTGGGGATGCAAGCGCGAAATTAAAATACAACGGACTTGCGGTTTTGTGTATAATATGTGATTATAGATATACTCGGACACACGGAGAAGGTTCTGAATGCAGCGTAGGCTACGAAATGTTATTGTAATTCTGATCTGGACATTTATATTCAACAGTTATGCGTCTGACATCCGATTTGTGGATGTCACTGAACAGGCAGGCATCCATTTTGAACACGCTGGCGGTATTGATCACCGTGTGGTGCCGGCACTTGTCGGTTCAGGTACAGCGTGGCGGGACTACGACAACGACGGTAGACTTGATCTCTATATTGTCAACAGTGCATTAGTGCGTCCCGCGCCGGATGCAGTGCTACCAAAGAACGCACTGTATCGGAACAACGGGGATGGCACTTTCACCGATGTCACCGATGCCGCTGGGGTTGGGGACACTGAGTGGGGTATGGGGTGTGCTTTTGCAGACTACGATAATGACGGTGATGCCGACCTCTATGTCACGAACTATAAAGCGAATCAGTTTTATCGGAACAATGGGGATGGCACCTTCAAACGCTTCTCATCTGGCGCGGGCGGGATCGGGCATAACGGCTTTGGTGCTGGTATCGCATGGGGCGATTATGATGTTGACGGTTATCTCGACCTCTACGTCGGTAACTACATTGAATATAGCAAAGTTCCACAAGGCGATGAGGTCTTCTTTCCATACGATTTCTTCGGGCAAACAAATATCCTCTATCTGAACAAAGGGGACGGCGGATTCATCAATATCACGGACGCTGCGAAGGTGAACGGCGGGTTTCATCTGACCCTCGGTGTTGCCGCAGCGGATTATGATGCCGATGGCGATCTGGATCTCTATCTCGCGAATGATACCGACCAGAATATCCTCTACCGCAACGATGGCGAGTTAACCTTTATGAATACGAACCGACCCGACGCCAGAAGTGGAACCGGCGACATCCGAAGTGGGATGGGAGTCACTTGGGGTGATTATGACAACGACGCGGACCTGGATCTCTTTGTTACAAACTGGCTTGATGAGAACAATGTCCTCTATAGAAACAACGGCGATGGCACGTTTAGCGATGTCTCCGCGCAGAGCGGTATCTTTGAGTCGGGATTAGGGAAAACATGCTGGGGCACAGCGTTTTTTGATGCGGATAACGATGGCGATCTGGATATCTTCTTCGCGGCGGGGCATATTGATCCGGCTTCATGGGAAGCGCACGGACAAGCGGATGTCTTCCTCCAGAACAACGGCGACGGCACATTCACGGATATTTCTGAGGCTGTCGGTCTCCGGAAATCTGAGGCGTATGGGGTTGGGAGAGGTGTCGCGGTTGGGGATTACGATGCTGATGGCGATTTGGATCTGCTCGTTGTCAATAGCGGTGCGAAGCCGACGTTGCTCCGAAATGACGGTGGGAATCGGCAGCACTGGCTCCAGATTCGCACGGTTGGCACGGTGAGCAATCGAGACGGTGTCGGTGCCGTTGTTAAAGTGAGTGCGGGTGCACTTCATCAGATCCAGCAGGTAACAGCAGGGGACAGTTACCTTTCACAGAGCAGCCCTGATGTCGAATTTGGATTGGCGCATCACGCGAAAGCGGATCGGATCGTTATCCAGTGGCCGAGTGGGATCGTACAGACGTTGATGGATGTGCAAGCGAACCAACGGCTTGTTGTGGTTGAGGAATAGCCATCAGCCATCAGTTTCCGTCGGCAGTCAGCAATCGGTTTTCAGTTAATTTGAATCGCGGATGACACGGATTTTGGAGATCCCTCCTACAAAAGAAAAAAAGATTTGACATTGTAACGCGAATTTGTTACTCTTAAGATAAACGTATTTTTTATGCACAATTTTGAGGAGGAAAATATGCAACGAAACTTACTATTAACTGTTATACTTACCGTATTTGTTGCGGTAACGATCGTTTACGATGCCCAACCTGCTAAAGAAATTCGGGTATGGGGCGGTAAAGCGGCAGATTTCAAAGATTCCGACGGACGGGTCTGGCACGGCGGACAGAATGAGAAAAAAGACTGGGGCGGTTGGATCGAAAAATTGCCCCGCGTCGCAGAAGTCCGAAATCTCACGAAAGATGCTGAGAAGTTGGCAAAAAAAGAAGGCTACGACACGGAACTCTTCTATGCTGTGAGTTGGGCGCAGTTCCCTGATGTTGTTAAGATGGACTTAAATACCGGCAAAGGTCTGTTCAACGTTACCTATCTCGTGGGTGAACATTGGTCCCCGAACAATCGCGGTTTCGATATTATCATCGAAGACGAGATTGTTGAAGAGGAATATGTGACACCGGGAAAAGATGAGATAGATATTAAGCGATATGAGGGCATTGAGGTTAAAGACAAAGTGATGAGTCTTGAATTCGCTGGCAATCCAGATACCGGTAAAGGCGATCTCAATGCGATGTTTAGTGGGATAGAAGTCGTTCCCGCATTAGCCGTTGATCCGAAACAGAAAGTCACAACGACATGGGGTATGCTGAAATCGGAACGACGAAACTAATAATAAATGGAGGCAACTTTGATGAGATTATTTAGTGTTTTAACAATGGTGGCTTTCTTGGCTATGCTCGCACTACCGACGCTGCTACCGGCAGAAGAATTCCGAGTGTGGGGCGGCAAGACGGATGACTTCACTGATTCGCAGGGGCGTGTCTGGCGTGGCGCTCAACAAGCGGACCAGTCATGGGGCGGTTGGATTGAAAAAGAACCACGGGTCGCTGAAGTCAAAACATTGACAGCAGATGCGCAAGCACAAGCGAAAGACGCTGGCTACGATGTGGACCTTTTCTACGCTGTGAGTTGGGCACAATTCCCTGACACTGTTAAGTATCAGTTCAAGACAGGAAACGGCACTTTTGACGTTACCTATCTCGTCGGTGAACACTGGTCCCCGAACAACCGCGGCTTTGATATTTTCATTGAAGAGGAGAACGTCGAACCGCTCTATGTAACACCGGGCAAAGATGAAATTGACATCAAGACCTATCCAGGGATTGAGGTCTCCGATGGCACGCTTGATCTCAACCTCGCTGGGAACGGAGAGACCGGGGCAGGCGATCTGAACGCGATGTTCAGTGCCTTGGAGGTTGTACCCGCTCTAAGCACCGATGTGGATCCGAAACAGAAACTCACGACAACGTGGGGCGCGCTGAAAGACACCCGTCAGTAAAATACGTGCTAAATGTAAAAAAGCCCGCGGTATTCTTGTTACCGTGGGCTTTTTATCTATCTTCCCGCCAAGACCCCA
>JAAXHI010000114.1:0-11119 GCA_012270875.1 Candidatus Poribacteria bacterium
CTAAATTTCCGGTGGCAGTACAAGGTCTCGCACTTCATGTAAAGAGATTTCATGATACAGACCGTTCTGGATGGAATTACTTATGGAGTTTTATTCCGTGCTTCGGAGGATTTTATATCCTCGTTGTCTGTGGATGTATCAAAGGCACAGGAGCGGAGAATAAGTACGGACCTTTACCAGCAAAGGGGATTGCGGGGTTCTGAGACCAGTAATCCAAATAGATAATTAAGTTACACCCACAGCAGTGCGGGATTCTCACCGCACCAACTCAATTGGGTTCCATATAGGAGAAGACTATGTACAAAAGCGCGATTTTGGGATGTCGGGGACGTGCGCGTGGGCATGCGCGCGCATATCAACACGTTAAAGGTGGCAAACTTGCCGCTATCTGCGATATGAAGGAAGAGCTGCTCAACGACTTCGGTGATGAATTCGGGATTGATGCCCGCTACACCGATCTCGATGAAATGCTCTCCAAAGAAAAACCGGATCTGCTACACATCGTTACCGCACCGGTGCTACGCGGCAGCAACGCGCGTATCCGCTACCCACTGATGAACCAAGCATCCGAACACGGTGTCCCTGCAGCGATCGTTGAGAAACCGATCGCCGTTGAAAGTGAAGATTGGCGGCAGATATCTGAACTTGCGGAACGCACGCAAACGAAGTTCGTTGTCAATACACAACTCAATTTCCATCCACAGAACCTCGCACTCAAGCAGGATGTCGCTGAAGGCAAAATCGGTGCGATTAAATTTATTGAGGCAAGCGCACGCAACCCGCCCGTCGATCAAGCACCGCATGTCCTACAACTCGTGTCGTCCTATATCGACAACTCGCGACCCGCGAAGGTGCAAGGACAAATATCAGGGGCGGGAAAACTCGACTCCGCACAGCCTTCACCTGCGAACGCCACGGCACTTGTGACTTACGCAAACGGCGTGCAAACTTCGGTTGCATTCGGACCGGAGATGGCACCCCGTGTGCTACCCGATACTGGAAATAACCGGCATAAACGCGTCTGTGTGTTCGGTGAACATGGGTTCGTCCATTGGCGGTTTGAGAGTTGGGAACGAAATCTGCCCGGTACGGGTTATGAAGGCGGCGACCTGAATTACGGTGCCCAAGATGTTATTGCGCAAGGCGGACTCACCGAGGCAGTGTTTGAATGGCTTGATGACGAAAGCAAAGTCCATCCAACGCACTTGAAGCAGTCCCTTGCTGAATTCAACTTGTTGCTCGGTATTTACTATAGCGGTTTGACGAACACCGTTGTTGAACTGCCGTTTGATCCACCTGATGGCATGATTGACATGTTCAGAGAACGGCTTTAGTAGTAAGCGCGCCGTGTGCCGTTCACTGTTCCTTCAGAGGCACCTTTCACGCGTTTACAGGACGGATAATCCTCATGAATAACGTCATCTATATGGACAACCATGCGACAACGCCAGTTGCTCCCGAAGTGCTTGAAGCCATGATGCCTTACCTCACCACGCATTTCGGTAATGCCTCCAGCACGCACCCATTCGGTGTTACAGCAAAGGACGCTGTGGAAAAAGCACGCCAGCAAGTCGCTGAACTGCTCGGTTGTTCGGCGGAAGAGATCATCTTCACCAGTGGTGCGACGGAATCGGACAATCTCGCTATCAGAGGGATCGCCTACGCTTGTAGGGAGAAGGGGAACCACATTATCACAAGCACGGCGGAGCATCATGCGATCCTTGATGCCTGCCACGCTTTGGCGACAGAAGGGTTTGAGACCACATATCTCCCGGTGGACAAGTATGGCAGGGTAAGTCCTGACGATGTGGCGGCTGCCATTACGCCGAAGACTATCCTGATGAGTTTTATGTATGCGAATAACGAGGTCGGCACGCTAAATCCGATGACCGATATTGCCGCTGTCGTTGCCAAACATGGCGTGCTTTTCCACTCGGATGCGGTGCAGGGGATCGGGCAGCTGCCCTCAAATATGGAGATGCTTGGTGTGGGTCTCGCTTCTCTAACGGCGCACAAGATTTATGGACCGAAGGGGATCGGCGCGCTTTACATCCATCGGAACGCCCCTCAACCACATTCGCTTTTCCACGGCGGTGGACAGGAGGAAGGGGTTCGACCCGGCACCTCGAATGTTGCGGGGATTGTCGGCTTAGGTGCGGCGTGCGAACTCTCTAAAGACTATATGGAGACGAGAACACATCGTGTTGCAGGTTTACGCGACGCGCTGCATCAGAAGTTAAACGCGCGTTTGGCGGATCTTCATCTCAACGGACATCCCGAACAGCGTCTACCGGGGAATCTTAATCTCTGTTTTGCGGGTGTGCAGAGTCATGCTTTATTGATGGGGCTTAAAAGTGTCGCTGTATCAACGGGGTCGGCATGTGATTCTGAATCGGTGAAGGCATCGCACGTTTTGGTTGCAATGGGGGTTCCGAATGAACTGGCGTTGACTGCTGTCCGTTTCGGCTTGGGACGCTACAACACCGCGGAAGAGGTCGATGTTGTTGCTGATGAAGTGGTAAAGGTCGTTAATCGATTGCGTGCTTTAGCACCCGAATGGTAAATCGTGAAGTTTAAACCCATAGTGAGGAGATAGGCATGTCATCTATTGCAGCCCGGACCTACCTAACGCCTGAAGAATATATCGCTGCTGAACGCAAGGCGATGTTCAAAAGCGAGTACCTGAGTGGCGAGATCGTCGCGATGTCAGGGGCAAGTGATACACATAATCTTATCACGATGAATACGTCAAATGCCCTTTACAATCAATTGGCAGAACGAAGATGCAGAGTCTACGCCAGCGATATGCGCGTCGGGATTAACGCAGGGGTTTCCTACTTCTATCCGGATATTGCCGTTACCTGTGATAAACCCCGCTTTGAAGATGACGTTTTCGATACACTCATCAATCCACAGGTTATTATTGAAGTCCTTTCTGATTCAACCGCAGGCTATGACCGAGGCGAAAAATTCATACGCTATCGGCAATTAGAATCACTTCAAGAATACATCCTTATTTCACAAGATCAGGTTCAAGTTGATCACTATCTCCGTCAAGGCAAACAATGGGTGCTTAGCGAATTCAGTACACTTGAGGATGTGTTATCACTCGTTTCAATTGAAGCGGAACTCCCCTTGAATCAAATCTATAGATTTGTTGAACTGGAAACTGATGCCTCCATTGAAACCACTGTAGAGGCTGGGTAACCCAGCCCCTACGAAGAGGAAACCTATCTCATGCTGACCGTTGAACAACTGATTGCTTGCGGATTAGAAAAAACGGAAGCATTAAAGATAACCGAAGCCGTCAATCGGATATTGCCAACACAGTCGCCGATAGCCTGTTGGTATGAAATTTCGCGCTATATTCTTACACCCCAACACCCCTTCGCGCTCCACCAATTGCTTTATGAGACGGTATACGCGGATTTCGACCGCGCAAAGTACGGTCCACCGCCTGCTTGGTTTCCTGCTAATGAAGACATCACCGAAGCAAATATCACCCGTATGATGGCGGACCTGCACATCAAAACCTATCCCGAATTCCATGCTTGGTCAGTTGCCAATCGCGATACGTTTTGGCAGATGATGATTGATATATTGGGCATTAAAGCGACAGACACATACACCGAAGCACAAAAAGACGCAACAGGCATTTCAACAAGACTTGCTAAACTTAATATCGTTGAAAGCTGCTTTAATGCGCCTGACGATGCCATCGCGATTGTTACGCAACGCGAAAACGACGAGAATCTATCAACACTCACATATCACGAACTGGCATCTCTCACCAATCGAGTCGCTAATGGGCTTCTGGACATCGGGCTGGAACCGGGAGACGCGGTGGCGGTTGATATGCCGATGAACGCTGAATCCGTCGCTATCTATTTGGGGATTGTCAAAGCAGGGTGTGTCGTTGTTGGCATCGCCGATAGTTTTGCACCCGAGGAGATAACCACCCGTCTCCGTATCGGTAATGCCAAAGCCATTTTCACGCAAGATTATATCAACAGAGCAGGTAAGCGTCTGCCGTTGTATGAGAAAGTGGTCGCTGCAAATGCGCCGAGAGCGGTTGTTTTTGCTGCTGAGGGGAGTGAAAGCATCGCAGAAACCCAACGCGAAAACGATGTGGCGTGGCAAGATTTTCTAAGCGGGACAGAGACATTTACCGCCGTTCCGTGCTCTCCTGATGCACATACCAATATCCTTTTCTCCTCGGGAACCACCGGGGAACCGAAGGCGATTCCGTGGACACATACCACACCGATTAAAGCCGCTGCAGATGCTTATCTACATCACGATATTCACTCCAATGATGTCCTCGCTTGGCACACAAATCTCGGTTGGATGATGGGACCGTGGCTCATCTACGCCAGTCTTATCAACAGAGCCACTATTGCCCTATATGAGGGTGTGCCGACGGGACGGGACTTTGGTGTTTTCGTCCAGAACGCGAAGGTCAGCATGTTGGGTGTTGTGCCGACTCTCGTGCGCGCGTGGAAACATACAGATTGTATGCACGGACTCGACTGGCGGGCGATCCGATCGTTCAGTTCAACGGGTGAATGCTCGAACCCAGAGGAGATGCTTTACCTCATGTCACTCGCTGGCTACAAGCCGGTAATTGAGTATTGTGGTGGCACTGAGATCGGAGGTGGTTATATCACCGGTACACGCGTTCAACCCGCCGCACCTGCGACGTTTACAACACCTGCACTCGGTTTAAATTTCCTACTCTTTGATGACGATGGAAACCTTTCTGACAACGGTGAAGTTTTCATCGTTTCACCATCGCTCGGTCTCTCAACAAGTCTGCTCAACGCCGACCACAATGAGGTCTATTTTGCGGGGACACCCCAATCCAATCTACGCCGTCACGGTGATGCGATTGAACGGTTAGGCAACGGTTTTGAGACCGAACCGTGGCTCGCGGGCGCGAAATACCGTGTCCTGGGTCGCGTTGACGATACGATGAACTTAAGCGGCATCAAAGTCAGTGCTGCAGAGATTGAGGAAGTGCTTAACACGGTTAACGGGATTCAAGAAACAGCAGCTGTCGCTATCTCACCGAAAGATGGCGGTCCGAGCCAACTCGTCATCTACGCTGTGTTGGCAGCATCAGAAACAGCACCCAAAAAGCAGGAACTTCACGCAACGCTGCAAACCGCGCTCTCCGAGCATCTCAATCCGTTGTTCAGGGTTCATGATGTCGTTATCGTAGATGCACTACCGCGGACGGCTTCTAATAAGGTAATGCGTCGTCTTTTGCGCCAGCAAGCGATATGACCGTTGCAAAAAGATTGACTTATACAATTTTTTTCAGTATACTTAACAGATACTTGAGTGACGTACGCTTGTTTTTCGATCACTTTGTGGAAAGGGAGATGTTCTTCTCATAGCAACGTATAATGGAGACCACTATGGAAAAACAGTTCAAAGTTAGAGCCGCACATTGCGACTATCGCGCAACGGAAGAAGAGATTTATCAAACGCTCCGACGTATCACGGATCCGTTGACCCGCGCTTGGAAACCGATTGAGAATGCCAAGAAGGTGGTCATGAAATTCAATATGATGAAGCCACCTGAGCGGATTATCTACTACGAGGGACGCCGCCGAGAATTAGTGGATGATGCCACCTGCCGTGCTGTCCTGCGGTTGATTAAGGAACACACCACGGCGCAGCTTGTCGCGACCGATACGAATCCATATACCCACGGACATCGGATGCCGCCCGATTTCAATTACCTGCACCATCTGAAAGAATTTGATGTGCAGTTCGTCGATTCCAACTTACCACCCTTCAAGGTCTACGATGTCCCCGGCGGCGGTTCAATGTTCGATCGCTACACACTGAGTGCCTGTTTCGACGATGCCGATGCGGTCGTCTCTGTGGCGAAGATGAAAAACCATGCCTTCATGGGGATTACCTTATGCACGAAAAACTTGTTCGGATTACCGCCGATGCTGCTTCCTGAAGGCAGGACACGGAGTTATTACCATCATCTTATCCGTCTCTCCTACGTGCTTCCAGATTTGGCACTCATCACAAAGCCGTGCCTTAATATCATTGACGCGTTGACGGGACAGTGGGGACGCGAATGGGGTGGCGAAGGTAGAATCTGTAACGCCCTTATCGCTGGTGATCATCCGATCTCTACGGATACTGTTGGTATGCATCTGATGGGACACGATCCGGCATCTGACTGGCCCACGCCACCCTTCAAACGCGATCGGAACCATATCCTCATCGCAGCACAGCGTGGATTCGGCACCGTCAACTTAGATGAAATCGACTGGGAGAGTGAAGTCACGGCACCCTTGGCGGAATTTGATTCTGTTGAGACGGATACGCAAGAAACAGTCGCAAACTGGCGGCGGACAACGTGCGAGCAGGGACTCATTTATCAGGAAAACCAGAAAAACCTTATTGACCAGTATCGTGATAACTTCATCTACATGCAAGGTGGTGAAGTCGTCTGGAGCGGACCGGATCCGTCGAATCTCGGTAGCCGTCGTCAACTAAGCGGTGAGAAGAAGGACAGCGCACTCTGGCTGAAACTCGTCGATGCCGAGGAGCATGAAGGTGAAAGTTTCGATGTCTATGAGGAGTGCTTGAAAACCTTTGCTGCATAAGTTCCTTTGTCTGAATCGCGGATTATCACAGATGACGCGGATGACGCGGATTTTAAGAGGTTTCTGACTTAATAAAGAAGTCCCTTTAGATAGAAGAGTTAAAAAGGAGCGTTCAAAATGGGTATCACCGATGCTGAAAAGAAGCAATTGGATGAACAGGGGTGTATTGTTATCCCAGACGTGCTTTCCGACGAGGAGATTAAAGTCTATCGAACCGATATACTCCGATTGGCAGAGGAAGAGAAACAGAACGGGTTGGCGCGTCAACATACCGAAGGCTATGGACAGCACGTCCGCTGGTTAGTCAACAAGGGACAGATGTACGAGCAACTCGTTGCCAGACCCAAGGTGATGCCCTATTTTGAACATCTGCTCGGTACTGATTACACCCTCAGCACGCTTACCTCCAATATCATTGATCCGGGTGCGTCGGATGGTGGTTACCACGTTGATAGCGTGTTGGGATCTATGCCGGAGCCGTTACCGAGTTTCCCGTTGGTTGCCAACAGCCTCTGGCTACTCGACGATTTCACACCGGAAAACGGCGGAACGCGCCATGTACCCGGCATCCATCTCCAGCGAATTAAGCCACCTCCCGGCACGACCGACCATCCCGATGAAGTCCGACTCTCCGCACCGAAAGGCTCCGTATTTCTGTTCAACGGTGCGATCTGGCATTCCGCGGGTGCCAACAAGACCGATCGGCAGCGCATTGCGTTGATCTGTTTCTGTTGTCGTTCTTTTATCAAACCGATGTTCGACTTTGTGCATCATCTCAAGCCAGAGGTCGTCGAGCGCGCCACCCCCACCATGCGCCGTATCTACGGCTTCGATTCCCAACCCCAACCCCCAGACCAGCCTAAGCAATAACAAGAGACATTATGCCGAACCAAGCTGAGCCAAGTACCCACGGCGGGGAATCGTAGAAAAAGGGGATTCCTTTTCCGAAGTGGTATGTTGATTGAAAACGAAGTCCACATAAAAAAACTTGCGAATACACTTGATATTTCAGTAGATTTATGGCATAATTGTTAGCGGTTGGACAATTTCACATTGCGAGAATCTGCCCAAAATTCAATATAGCCGTAGGATCTCATGAGATCAGCCCACTATACCGATAATGTTTTTATCAATTGCCCGTTTGATGTAGCCTATAAACCTTTGTTTGATGCGATGGTATTTACGGTACATGATTGTGGTTTTATTGCTCGGTGTGCCCTTGAAGAGGAAGATGCAAGTCAGGTCCGCATTGATAAAATTTACACCATTATTGCGGACTGCCGTTATGGTATCCACGACATTTCCAGAATAGAATTAGACGAAAATTCAGGATTCCCGCGATTTAACATGCCTCTTGAATTGGGTATTTTCCTCGGGGCAAAAAAATTCGGGGTAACTGATCAGAAAAAGAAGAAATGTCTTGTTTTGGATAAAGAACCGTATCGGTACCAGCAGTTTATCTCGGATATTGCCGGACAGGACATTCAGGTGCATGATAACGAGATTGAAACGCTTGTAAGAGTCGTCCGGAATTGGCTCCGCACCGCCTCGGGCCAGCAGACAATTTTTGGTGGGGGTATTATTTGGAGACGTTATCAAACTTTTATGAGGGAATTACCTCAAACAGCTGAGGAACTTCAATTTGATGTTGAAGATCTAATTTTTAACGATTATGCTTCAGTGATTGCAAGATGGATAGGGAAAAATAGCGAGTAACCTATTGAAATGTGATTCAGGGAGACAACTCACATGGCAAGACAAAGAACCGTTAAATATCCTCCCAAACGAGGAAAATTTACAAGACGACAGATTGAACGTGCAGTAGACAAAGTTGTCCGTGAGAGGCGTGAACGGGGAACAGAAGAATTTCATATACCCACTTACCCCGCGCAATCTACTCCGCTGCTTGAAGCCATAGCCGACACATTAGACATCTCTGACAGCCACTATACTCAAGTTGTAAAGCGTTGCGAATCTATCAGCGCATGGCTGGAACGGGACGAATCTATGGTTACTTGCTACATGCCTAAAATTTATCCACAAGGATCTTTTCTACTCGGTACAGTTATAAAACCCATTTCTGGTGCCGAAGAGTATGACCTGGACCTTGTTTGTGAGTTGAGTCTCCAGAAAACTGAGATAAGTCAAGAAAAACTAAAATATTTAGTCGGTGCAGAAATCAAGTCTTATGCCCAGGCTAACAACATGAATTCTCGACCTGAAGAAAGTCGGCGTTGTTGGACCCTGAATTACGCCGACAATGCTCAGTTTTATGTGGATATCTTACCTGCAATCCCAGATGCTGAAGCGTTCAAACTATTTCTTGAATCGAAGGGTCACTCACCTTCTAACTGGTCGGATTCCGCTATTGCAATTACAGACAATACTTTCCCCAATTACTCCCAGGTTGATACTGACTGGCCCCACAGTAACCCAAAGGGGTATGCAGAATGGTTCCGAAGTCGTATGAAAAAAAGAGTTGGCGCGATCCGAAAATCTCTAATCCAAAGGCAGGTTCAGAACTTACCCGAGTGTAAAGTGAAGACCCCACTTCAGCGAGCAATTCAGATTCTGAAGCGGCACCGCGACATCTGGTTTGATAAGAATCAACCTGCCTACGATGGAAAGGCGAAACCATCCTCTATCATCATCACGACGCTTGCTGCGCATGCCTACTATAACGAGGGTGATCTTCAACAAACATTACTGAAGATTTTAACACAAATGCCCCACTATATTGAATATTATAATAACGGAGCAGCTCTCATACGCAATCCCGTGAACCCACTTGAGAACTTCGCAGCTAAATGGCGGAAGCATCCGATCCGAAAAGAGTGTTTCATGGATTGGCTTAAGCAGGTACAGCTCGACCTGACCGAGGCATTGGAATTGAGCGATATTCACAGTGTTGAAAAATCACTAAAATTCTACTTGGGCGAGCGTGTTATCAATGGGGCGTTACAGAACCTTCCTAAAACAGGAAATCATCCTGCTTTTACCTGAGTCTCAACAGTAACCTCAAAAAATCCTGTTGACCAATGGTAATTTCAGTCATGAGACAAACTGAAATTTCATCTCCAGTTCATGCAATAATATCAAGCAGATTCGGGAACGGGTAGAATATCGCGTTCGACTTCGTGAACTTTGTCGGGGAAAGTCCTACCGCGAATCCACATGACAGGTCGTGCTTGCCTGCCATTGCGAGCACCTGGGCGCGCCCATTCCGCTTGCGCACTGAGGTAGTGGACGACATAACTACGGCGGAAGCGTAGACTGTGATTGTCCGTACTCTTATGCAAGAGATGGCTGTGGAACCAAATCACCGCACCCGGTGGCACTTCTACGGCAACGCCGTCCTCGTCGCGGACACCGCGCGCTAACTTGAACTCCTGTTGCTGTGAACCTTCAAGATCGTCATGCGTAAAAATATCCGATTTGTGACTACCCGGAACGACGTAGAGACATCCGTTCTCGCGATCCGCAGGATCAATCGCCGTCCAAGTGCCAACGGTTGTTTCGGTATTAAACCGATTGCGGAAGTAGAACTTATCCTGATGCCACGGGAAGCCGAGACCGATCTTGGGTGCCTTCCAGATAAACAGATTGTTGATGCCGAGGAGGTCTGGACCGAGGATGTCAACGAGCGGATCGGTTAGACGAGGGTCGCGGACGCGCGCAAGGAATTCTGGGCAATAACAACTCGGATGATGAATCTTGTGTATCCCGTAAATGCCCTGTTCCTCTCTTTTTCCGTCTCTGACGAGTGCGTTTTGGTTGATATTTGTGGTCGGATACGGACGTTTCCCATCAACAACGTCTTCGGCGACTTGACGGAGTACATCGTTCTCTTCGGTGGTAAATACATTCAAACGGACGAGGTACCCCTTTTCGTTCCAATGTGCCAACTCATCCGCACTCAAGCCAAAACGCCGTTCCTGTGGGACCGATTCTGTATGCATTATTGTTTCCTGTTTCTATAGTTGTGGGAGTGAGGGCAACGCCTCAGCAATTTAGGTTTATCAGTCGGAAATGGGGATGACTTCGCGTGCAACCTCGTGAACTTTGTCGGGAAAAGTCTCACCGCGAACCCACATAACGGGTTGCCCTTTTCTGCCATTTGCCCACTCCGCTTGGGCACTCAGGTAATGGGAAACGAAACTCCGACGAAACCGCAGACTGTGATTGTCCATACTTTTATGCAAGAGGTGGCTGTGGAACCAGATCACCGCCCCGGGTGGCACCTCTACCGCAACACCATCCTCGTCCCGGACACCCTGTGCCATTTTGAATTCCCGTTGCTGTGAACCTTCGAGGTCATCGTGTTGGAAAATATCCCATTTGTGGCTACCGGGGATAACGTAAAGACATCCGTTCTCGCGATCCGCCGGATCAATCGCTGTCCATGTCCCGACAGTCGTCTCTGTGTTAAATCGAGTACGGAAGTAAAACTTGTCTTGATGCCACGGGAAGCCGAGACCAATCTT
>JAAXHI010000114.1:11148-14258 GCA_012270875.1 Candidatus Poribacteria bacterium
TCTCTGACGAGTGCGTTCTGATCAATGTGTTCAGGTGGAAACGGACGTTTTCGGTCAACAATGTCTTCAGCAACTTGACGGAACGCATCGTTCTCTTCAGGGGAGAATACGTTCAAACGGACGAGGTATCCGTTCTCGTGCCAATATGAAAGTTCGTCTGCACTCAAACCGAAGTGCCGATCCTGTGGTGTTGATTCTGTGCGCATCGCTATCTCCTATTTCTGAGTTTGCGGTAGCGAAGGAAAACTCGCGAAACCGCTATAAAATAGTAGCACGTTTACTGAAAAAGTCAAGAAAAATCAGTTGGCACAATAATTGCTAATATATCGGCACAAGGATTTTTTAGGTTGCTGAAGATTGGTGGTTCTACACTCGCAATACTACCGGGCAGACCGCCCCAGCAGCCGAGACGGAACCGGAGACTAAACTTACTTTGATTATATAACGTTAGAAAAATAGACACAAAATAATAGACATGTGGCTAACTTTCACGCCCAAACCTAAAAATTCAGATGGGAAGGTTGAAGTTGGCATCGCCGACACGCCTGCTGAAAGAACAGCAGCGTTCGGTGCTAAAATACGGAGGTCCTTAAAATGAGAACCCTAACCTCAATCCTGTACGGATTAATCCTTAGCGCGTTGCTCGTGTTCACAATAAAACTGCGTACACCTGAAATTCCAGAAGGAATGGCACGCATCCCCGCAGGTGACGGTGTTGACGCATTCTACATGGACGCGTATGAAGTCACCAATGCGCAATATAGAAAATTTATTGATGCCAACCCGGAGTGGCAAAAAGACAAAGCGTTAACTTCAATTGTAGGGGATGATTACCTATCTGGATGGAACGGGAATATGTATCCGAAGGGAAAAGCGAACCATCCGGTGGTGAAAGTCAGTTGGTTTGCTGCCAAAGCCTACGCGGAATGGATGGGCAAAGAATTGCCAACAGGAGCACAGTGGGAAAAAGCAGCGCGAGGCACCTTAGCAGGGAAAAAATACCCGTGGGGCGATGCTGCACCTCGTAAGCGAGCCAACTACAACCGTTACACCCGTAGCGTAAGTTTCGGAAACCCGCCGACGAAAGCGGTCGGTAGTTATGCCCCCAATAAATACGGTTTGTACGATATGGCGGGCAACGTTGAAGAATGGTCCTTAGATAGATTGGATGTTGACGATATCCACGGCAGGTCTCATAGAATACGCGGCGGTTCTTGGTTTGATAGTGCCAAAAATATCCAAGTTGCCAAGAGAAGCCAACACCCTGTAAATGAAGGTATGGGGACCCTCGGTTTCCGGTGCGTCTTGCCAAAAACGGAGACGCAGTCACTGCGGGGTACAACCGATATAGCCGCTTGGCTATCTGATGAGATGTGCGCTCAGTTTGATAGCGTCTTCTATAGTGTGTCAGAAGGTTATACTGTCCCTGTTAACCTTGATGCTAAACTCGCTGACATTGTGACGTACAACACCGGATATCCCCGGACGTTTGAGAAAGAACTTATCCGTGTGCTCCGTGAGGTCGGTCCCGAGGGAGCTGAGGATATGCTGTACGAAGAATCTATGGTCTACTACGACCTGATACTTCGACTGTGGCGGCTTTATCTTGAAGTTCATTTCAATCATAGCGAAGAAAGTGTTCTTGGAAAGTTGCGTCTCTTCAAGGAACGCGTTGCCGAAAATATTGACGACATCCTTTTGTCAGATGGCTGCTGATCGCATGAATCCGAGGGGGCGCGGGGTAATCATGCCCCGCGCTCATTCTAAAAATCTACCTAATTTCTCTGACCCCTAATGCTTTCTTTCCACTAATAACCCTGTACCTATCAATTTTAAGTTTGTGCAAATATGTTAAAATGTGATAGAATAAGTTACTGCCAAGTGTATGAGGATAACGTACGCATTCAAAGTAACTGCCTAACAGGGAGGAATTGACAATGAGCACAAGTGAAGCACAAGCGAAGGAAACTTACCGCGCAACTGCGTTTGCAGACTTTGAACCTGAACTTTCTGCGCCCGGTGCTACGCCTGAAAGATTGGAATACCTGAAGGAACACGGTTTTGTCATCATCAACGATTTTGTTGATAACCCTTGGATTCCTATCCTTCGAGAAGCCGGACGGCGTGTTACCGAGGCGTGTGCCCCCGAACACGTCTACGACGTAATTGACTGCTCAAAGGGCTACGTTCATCGTGCTGCACACAGCGAACCGTGGGCGATCCGAGGACTTATCCATCCCGCGTTCGGCGAGTCGAGTTTCGCCGAATTTCACGGTTCTTCAGATTTCTTAGATTTTGTTGCCTCTTGGTGCCACGGGCTACAACCTGAGGACATGTCGTTTAGTGGTATGCTGCTGTGGGCAAATCCACGGAAACAGGAAAACGGACCCAGTTGGCACAGAGACGTGACGTGGTGGGGTGACGGTGCAGGCTACTTCTCACAGCGGGAGATCCGCGGAAACACCCCTGAGGATTATTCCGAAGAGGTAGAACGGATCCGTTGGAAAGAGATTCAAGAAAGCAATGAGAAGCGGATTACTGAACGGAACGGTGTCAGTATGTTTTTGGCACTCACAGACGACGAATGCCATGAGCTTATTCCGGGTAGCCACCATCGCTGGCGTACCCCTTTTGAGCATGACGTGCTACTTCCACAGGGGATGAAGGATCAGGGTGTTCCGTATACACCGAGTTGGGACAAGAAGTCTCCATTGCCCGGTCAGGTTGCTATCCGTCTCAAGCCAGGGGAGGCACTCATCCGCAATGGCAACAACATCCATACGGGGCATACCGTGCCTGAACGCGAACGGAACACTTTGTCAATCGGTTGGTCGAAATGGTCGGGCGAATTCACCGGCGAGCCATCAGTTGCGGACGCTCGAAGCGCGTGGCAACTCGATCCTGCTGTCCGGGACGCTTTACCGCACGGGTTTATGCAGACAGCATGGGATCGATGGGCAGAAACCCAGAAACTCGGCGAGACACTTGAGGACCGGTACGCTGGGTTTGATATTCAGCAGATCAAATCTGGAACAGTCGCCGGGTGGCGCACTGAGTTAGAACGTCAAGCTGCAGCAGCGGGCGATGCGTGGGAAGCGTTTCAAACTGTT
>JAAXHI010000504.1 GCA_012270875.1 Candidatus Poribacteria bacterium
GTAGCATGCATAGCTGATGACATCTTAATTTATGGAGGTGGAGACACTCCTGATGAGGCCACCAGAGATCATGACAACAACGTTACGTCACTGTTGAAACGTTGAAAAGAAAAGTGCATTCGGCTGAACGAGGAGAAAGTGGTTCTGAGAGCGCAACAACTGGGACATCAACTGACTAGGTAGGGTTTGAGGTTCGACCCAAGTCAAGTAGAAGCAATCTTCAAGCTGGAAACTGCAAAGACTAAGGAAGACATTAACAGACGAATGGGACTGTAAACTATCTGTCGAAATTCCTGCCAAAGGTTTCTCAGGTCATGGAGCCACTCAGAAGGCTTACTCAGAAAGGCGTCGAATTTTTCTGAGGCAAGGTTGAAGACAAAGCATTCACTAAGGAAACAACTAGTCACCCAAGCTTCAGTTCTTGCCTACTATATTCCCAACAAAGGACTTGTCATACAGTGTGATGCCAGCAGACGGGAGGAGCAACCACTCGCAAATGCCAGCCGCGCACTAACAGATCCTGAGAACCGCTATGCAACTATAGAAAAGGAAATGTCGGCTGTAGTTTTCGCATTGGAGAAATGGCATCAGTTCGTTTTTGGTCGTCATGTTATTGTCAGAACAGACCAAAAATCACTTGAAGCGATCACAAAAAAATCTTCTTGACAGGGCACCAAAGCGCCTACAAGGGATGCTGCTCACAAGCTTAGCCTATGACATAGAAGTGCAATATGTTCGCGGCAGTAAAAAACACCTGGCGGACATGATGAGCAGATCATACCTGCCTAAGGACTGCCAAGACACCTACAGCGAGTTTGAAGTGGTGAATGCCGTCCAGTTTATTCCTATGGGACAAGAGAAATTATACAATTTTCGGCTTGAGACCGAAAGAGACGACACTCTGCAAGTACTTAAGACAACGATTCTGAAAGGCAGGCCTGAGGATAAGTCCAAAGTTCTCCCTCGCGTGACTCCCTATTACAGTGTGAGCGATAAACTCAGTAGCTATGATGGACTAGTCTTCAGGGGAGAGCGGCTAGTTGCACCCCAAGGACCGGGGCTGACATAAAGAGAGAATTACATGCGTCACATGGTGGTGTGGAAGGTTGTCTCAGGAGGGCAAGGGAGAGTGTGTACTGGCCAAGTATGAACTGTGAACTCAGACACTGGATCTCAACTTGGGAACCCTGCAGACTCTTTGAAATTTCCCTTGGCAAAGAGACCCTCGTGAATCACGGAGTACCGCAGAGGTCTTGGGAGAAAGTGGCTGTTGATCTCTTTACACTGGACCAAAAAGACTACTTGGTTACTATAGTGGCTATTGGGAGCTGAACAGACTGCGCAGCACAGAAGCAGGAGGTGTGATCAAGAAACTAAAGGCTAATTTTAGAAGGCTTGGCAGTCTCTGCCAATTTGTAAGCGACAATGGTCCTCAACTAGTTGCGGCAGAATTTCAGAGATTGATAAGGGACTGAGATATCAAACACCTACCAACATACCTTCACAATAGTAAGGCTAATGGTAAAATGGAGGCAGCGGTCAAGTCCGCCAAACGTCTCCTCCGCAAGACTGCTAAGGGCGGCTTGGGGTTTCTTGCCGAGCGCAATATTCCATCACAAGGCTTTGGGAGCAGTCCAGTCCAGAGACCCATAAACGGGGGGGACGAGGACTCTTCGTCCCACAACTGGCAATCTGCTGGAGCCAAGGAACCTGAACACAAGTCATGAGAGAGAGAGAAGCTGAGAGATGTGCAAAAAAAGCAAGCTTGTTCCTACAATACCAGTGCTCATGACTTACCCACCTTAGAATGGGGGGACACTGTGAGGATAAACCCATTCATTCAGGAGCAAAAGGAATGGAAGAAAGGAGTGGTCGTGGAAAGACTTGATGAGGGGTCATATAAAGTGGAGACAACAGACGGCTCCTCTTACAGGCGTAACACGGTCCATTTCAAACAAACGAATGAGCCGCCCCCTAAGCTGCCCTTCGAGGAATCACCCAAAGCATCAAGTTATCCTGATGACACCGGTGACCGAGTATATCTGCAGGAATCGTTTGACTCTGAGGAAGCCCTATGCATTGAGCTATGTAAGGACACAGAGGAGGAAGACCTTGTTGGAATGACCAGAACCTGTTTGGGACGAATTGAGAAAAGACCAGGCCACCTCAAGGGCTATGCGACTTGAAGACTTGCCACTCAACACTGAACTTTAAGACTACTATTAGCCTGCGTAGCAAGCGTTTCCAATCGAGTTATTGCGCAAAAGTTAGAGCGTAAGCAAAAAAATGTTGAAGGGGGAGGGGGAGAGGA
>JAAXHI010000067.1 GCA_012270875.1 Candidatus Poribacteria bacterium
TATGCAAACTCAGTGCCACGTTTTGCCATTGATTAGATGATACATCGTACATTTCAAAGCTTACCACAGCCCCACTAACAACGAAGATCTTTCCATGAGCTGCCACACCACAACCATTATGTTTCTCCTCGTTCATATCAGCGATTCTCTCCCATTTTGTGTCGTATCTTCTAGCTTGGCGTTTGTTCAGACCCGTGCCAGGAACGTAGAGAAAGACACCCATGGGTACAGCAATGACTCCATCATCAATAAAAGGAGTTTCCTCTCCTGAGGAGACAACAGTCCATGTTCTTGGATTAGAGAAGGACTTGTACTGAATGGACTTAGAACGAACGTCAATAAAGTAAATACGTTGCGCCAGTCTAGCGGCCACGGCATGCATTCTTGGCCCTATACTCCGAGTTTGCCATCTACCCGAGGACGGATGATAATTATAACTATATCCACGATCATATTGGCCTAAACGCGGAAACGAATAGTCTTCTCCTCTTAAGAATATAGTTTCAAATGGTATACCACGTGGATACTGAATGAGGTGCGTTAAGGAGACTGGCAGCCGGTACCACTTGTCTTTCACGGTGTCGTAACACAACGATTCTGTTCCGATGAATATGACCAGATGTGAGTCGCTCCATGTTCTAGGAGACTGCTGAGGATCATCGATTAGAAGAAAAATTCCTTTCAAAGCGTCTTTAACGCGCTTTAAACAGCATGAACTCTGTTTCACGAAGCGGTTAGTCACGACATGTTTCTTCAAAAAGCCACGCGATATAAAGGACAGTCGCACGTGACGAAATAACTCAAAGAAGTTTCTTCTTCTCTGGCTGTTTGCCTGATTAGTCCAGTTGAGAATGATCCTGAAGACAACTTCTTCCGAGCTCACAACTATTTCATCGCAGCAAATCCACTTCTCTACTTCTTGGCTTTCCAGTTGAAGAAACTCTTGAGATTCAGCCACATCGGCGAAGTTTGCAAAGATATATTCTCTTGCGGTGACCGCAAGCTGCGCCACTTCT
>JAAXHI010000159.1 GCA_012270875.1 Candidatus Poribacteria bacterium
GATTTGTTTAAGTCCTACACAACGGTCTAACGGCAACAGCTCTTAATGAGTAAGGCGTTTTCCAATTTTAAGAAATTTGCTATCGGACGGAAAATGTAGTATAACGTGAGTTTGATAGAAACGATAAAAAACGAAAACTACGGTGCTACCCGTAGCGTCCAAATAATTCTAAAATCTACTATAAATCGTTCTGTCCGTTGCAGAAAAAACTTGCACACTTCTAACAAATCTGCTATACTCTTTTAGATTTTTTAAGTATATTGCTTGCAAGCCGATAACGTGCAATTTGCAAGCCCATGTTAAAAAACAAAACAGGAGGCTATTTTTAAATGGCACACACACTACCTGCGCTCCCGTATGCGCATGATGCTTTGGCACCTCACATCGGTGCCGATACGATGGAAATCCATCACGGCAAACACCATCAGGGTTATGTCAACAATCTCAACGCTGCTTTAGAAGGACTCGGTGATCTCGCTGATATGGATGTTCACGAACTCCTCCAGAATCTTGACCAGGTCCCAGAAGACAAGCGTCAAGCTGTTATCAACAATGGCGGCGGCCACGCCAATCATTCTCTTTTCTGGTCCATTATGTGCCCCAGTGGCAACGGTGGTGACCCGAGCGGAGAGCTCGCAGCAGCGATAAAATCCGCCTTTGGTTCACTTGAGGCTGCAAATGAAGCATTCACGACGGCAGCCGCTACACGTTTCGGTTCCGGTTGGGCATGGCTTGTGCTCGGTGATAGCGGATTGGAAATCTACTCCACCGCAAATCAGGACAGTCCGATTATGCAGGGACATACCCCACTTCTCGGCATTGATGTCTGGGAACACGCATACTATCTCAACTACCAGAACCGCCGTCCGGATTACATTGAAGCTTGGAAGAATGTCATCAACTGGACACGGGTTAACGAACTCTACGTGGCGAATGCCTAAATTTCCATAACAAACTTCGGGATGTGGTAAGGGTAGGCGCGAGCAGCGTTTCAAACCTACCCTCTACTTCCCAAATAACCAGTTACTCTCCTTTAGATTTCCGCTCGCGCCTACCCCCACTAAAGACGCTTCCAATAGAATCATTAGAACCCAAGAATTGAAGAATCTACCTTATGAAATTATTTGATGCTAATAGGCACCAGATATACAGGACAGTCAACTTGGAATGTTGGTAAACTTTCAATACTGCAGAACTATAGTATGGCGAGAGGTAAAAGATGAGACGCAAACCGTATACAAAAGTGCTTAAAACAAATCAAATACGGGCAGAGCATGTGCGTGGAATGGGGGACATGGTTTTTAAAGGCTTCCAGTGTTTGAACAGTGAATGCCATGAATTTATCTTCATTCGTAAAAATGAGATTGGTAGTGATTTTGAAATTGTTTGCCCGAGTTGTGAAATAATTATGCTATCTGGAGATGAAACACAATTCTATGCGTATAAACTGAAAGATCGGAGAGACGATTCGATTATTGAGGAAGGGACATTTACAATTCTGCACGATGACTATGTTGAGGAAGCGAAGGAGTACAAGTATTGCATCATCTGTAATACGATTAAACCGCTTGATTTATTTGACCTGCATAGAGGGCGGAAATCTGGGCATCAGGGTGAATGCAGGTTATGCAAAGCAGTTTACAATTCCATTAAAAATAAAACCCGATTAACAGATCAACATCGCGAAGCTGCACAGAAACGACGGATGTATCTAAATCTTTCGGGAAGTAGCAAAATTAAAAGCGAAGAAATTTACAGACGTTTTGATTATCGTTGTTTTAAGTGTAAGAAAGACCTCCGAAAAGTTGATACTAAGGAACGTCCGCTTGATCATACACTTCCTGCTGTCTTTTTGTGGCCTCTGACAACCGAAAATGCAACGTTGTTGTGTAGAGAACACAACAGCGAAAAATCGGGTAAATGGCCCTCAACATATTACTCAGCCAACGAACTAAAGGATCTTGCTATCCTAACAGGCGTTCAATACGAAATACTCGCTGGGCAACCACACTATAACCCTGAGGCAATTGAACGCCTCAAGGCCTCTGAGCAAGTCGATCAACTTCTGACAAAATATGCAGCCTATATGTCAGAAATTATCAAACTACGCAACCGGATTCTGGAATATGAGGATTTTGATTTTTTTCAGCATTCAACAACCATTTCATCCGCTTGGATTCGACAAGCCGATCAAGAGTACCAACGAGTCATTCATCAAGAAATAGATACTAATACAGAACAAGATACTGATGAGACGTAACCGTTCCTTTATCACGGATCCCATGGGATTCACAGTGCGCAACGCTTTCATCGAAAATATCCGCCGAGCGAAACCACCGTTTACCAAGTTTTTGTAAATGAGCCGCCATATCACACTTAATACTTTTGCCCAAATGAAGAACGACCACGCC
Organism: Candidatus Poribacteria bacterium; assembly: GCA_012270875.1. GTDB lineage: Bacteria > Poribacteria > WGA-4E > WGA-4E > WGA-3G > WGA-3G. Next base: position 2,412 of record JAAXHI010000159.1, read on the forward strand.
GTTAGATTTAAGTCGTTCTTTCGCTTGGCGAAGGATCGGGATATATACATCAAAACTGCTTTTCTGTTTTTCATCAATGAAAACTGATGGCCGTGCTTTAAAATCGTGTGCAGACCAACCCGAAAACCATAATCTCAGCCAATTTGCAGAGTAAAATCGGGTGCTATCAAAAAAAGGTGGAGACGTGATAATTGCATCCAATTGATCAATCTCTCTAGGCCACCAGTTTGTCGCATCTTGAAAAAATATCTTACCCGGTCGAAAATTCACAGGTAGATCTTCATTCAAACTCCGCTGAACTTTTGCACATAATTGATTGATTAACGGGCGGTACTCATAGGAGCCAGTAGGTTTGTAGGGCGTGAGCGGATGAGAACGACGACTCAGCGCATACGGACGATTACCATGTAAAATATGAAGTAACGAGGCGAACACAAATTGCTCTTCAGGTGTTTCTGGCGGATGTATTTGAAAATAACGTCGTGCCAAAAGAACTTCACTCAAGGTCTGTGACTCGTAATATTCGACTATTTTCCCATTGAATCCTAAATCATTTGCTTCGGTGATCTCAGCATCTGTAGTTAAGTGGCATCCGATGAAGTTTTCTACTGTCTCAATGACTGTTGTGCACCTCTGTTCCGAGGGTTGTTGGACTTTCGCACTAGCAATAGCAAAAGCAGCGGGACTAATCTCAAAACCGTAGGCATGTTTACCAGTCAGTGATGCCTCAAACGGGATTGTGCCAGCACCCGCGAATGGATCTAAAACTCGTCCATCTTCTGGAACGAATGTTTGTACCAAATGGTGTGCAATAGCAGGCTTGAGCTTGCCCGGATAAGAACATAGCGAATGCCGAGCGTGTCCCCAGTTCCGTTTTATAAACGGTGTTTTCTGGTGAGGTAGGTTTTGCTTAAAGATGTCCCATTCAACTCGCCAGTTCATAGTTGGTTTTTTAAAGTTGTTTCCTTGTTCTTTCCAAGTGTGCCTAAAAACAAGTAATGATTGTTTAAGCAGCATCCCACCCCTTGATTTGCGTTTTCGTAGTGTCACAGAATCTTCTTGAATAAAACCGAGTTCTTGCAAGCATGCTGACAATAACCCATCTACTGGCACATGAATCCCCGCGTAACAAGAATCACCAATATCAATTGCGATTATTGCATCCGCAGTTAAGTGAGGGCGAATAGCACGGAATATCTCAGTCATTTCGCTAAAATAACTGGCGACCATGCGAGAAATACGGGAATCATATGCATTTTGTTCGAGCTCAGAGACGATTTTTCTTACATCTGCGTGAAAAAGAGTAGGCGTTTTTGAGACAGTTACATCGTTGATACCAGCAGTCAAGGCAGCTGCACGAAAACTTGCCAGGTCTCTTTTTTCTTTTAAACAACGCAGGAACCACAATTCTATTTTTGTGTTGCGAAAATAATTTGTCCCGTTAACATAAGGCGGGCTTGTTATTACGGCATCAATGCTGAGAGGTGATATACTGTCTAATGAGCGTGCGTTTTCACATATTAGTAATGGCTCAGTTCTCAGTCCATCAATATCGTTTTGGATATCATCAACCATCTGATTGATATTTTGACGAATTCCTTCGACGAGTGGTACCGTTTGCCGCTCAAGTTCTTTGGTTGTTTTGTATCTCAAATCGCCTGATCGTTTCATACGAGATGCAGGAACAAGTGCCGATAGGACTGCAACCGTGATAAGGTCAGCTAAGATCGGATTTTCAAGAGCAATCTCATCAATCCACGTGCGAATCCTTAAAATTTGGTCATAAACGAGATCTTCAAAAAATAAACTATCACCAAAGGTTTCTATGTAGGCTTGATGTAGCGTATAATTTCTTGGATATTTTTCAAGTTCTTTCAGCGAAACTTTGGCTTGAGCAAGTATTTGAGCCAATGAGGAGCGTTGAGATGATTCTAATCGCCTAACTCGTATCTTTGTTAAACTCAAAAATTGTAGAACTGGATTTATTTCACAGAAGTATGCAGTTTTGTTAAGTTGTGATGCGGTAAAGGCGGTTGTTCCTGTTCCAGCGAACGGATCCAAAATAGACTGAGCATTTGGAGCGTACCTTTCTAAGATAGATTCCACAAATTGTGTTGAATATCCTTCTAAGTACGGGTACCATCGAGCAAAGGGTTCTTTTCGACCACGTTTAAAAGTCACGGTCATCGGATCAAATAATTCCGTTTTGGAATTAATACCTGGCAAATATAGTTGAACACCTGGATCCCGGATAAGATTTATGGAATTCTCTAATTGGCGAAGGCAATAGGCATTTAAAGGTAAGTTGTCGGCTTCAGCATTGGCTACAAGAGTTGGATAGTCATTACCCAATAATTGGCGTAATTCGGCACTGGAAAGCCCCTTAACACATTCATAAATTTCGCTTGTTTCCTTACCAAAGGCTAAAGTTAGCGATTTTTTTCGAGGATTTTCTGCTGGGTACTCTGGGAAATAAACAGATTTGTATTTTTGAGCCATCAATTTTATCCTCTAATATTGAGAGTCATTATTTTTTTCTTTGACACTGCCTGTATATACTATCATATTATGGTAGTTTTTTCAATTAATTAATCAGCCTACATTGTTATCTGGACAAAACGTATCGTACTACTTTGCCAGATGGTAGATTGGATATTTCTATCCGATTGCTGTCATAGTCAATTTGTTTTCTCAAACGATTTTTTTTTGACATCTCTCTTTAAATGTGTTATACTTAAAGGGTAAAGATAATTCTTTTTAGTGCACCTGTGAAACTTCATAAAACGGTGTGCGTAATTAACATCTAAATAGATTACCAAAAAAAGCGTTGAAGGGGAGGAGTAAGTCGTCTGGACTTGCGAGAGATGGAGACTCACCGGCTGAAAGGTTTCCTCAAGTTTCCTCGACTGAAGGTCGCCCTGGAGCTGCTAATCTGAACGATTGTGGAATCGCGATCCGTAGGGTTGGTCGGTGTGATGCCCGTTATCGTATCCCAAAGAGTGTTCTTTCTCGGTAAATGAAAATGAGAAAGGGAATTGGAGTGGTACCACGGTAAGGTCAGTATTAGGTCCTTCTCGTCTCCATGTTTGGAACGAGAAGGTTTTTTAATTTTAACGACTCCGGTAGGGATGATCCCTACGATTTATAAGGAAAATTGGCATGGAACTTTCAGGAGCACAAATCCTTGTGGATGGTCTCAAGCAGGAAGGTGTCGAATATATCTTCGGTGTCAACGGTGGCGCAGCGATGCCGATTTTCGATGCTTTGTACAACGAGACTGAAATCAAATTGATCCCGATGCGGCATGAGCAAGGTGCTTCCCACGCCGCTGATGGTTACGCACGCGTCACTGGGAAAGTCGGTGTCGCGCTTGCAACCTCTGGTCCGGGTGCAACCAATCTCGTTACCGGTATCGCAACCGCTTATATGGACTCCATTCCGATGGTCGCGATCACTGGACAGGTTTTCACGCATTATATCGGCAGTGATGCCTTCCAAGAATGCGATGTTATCGGCGTAACACGACCGATCTGTAAACACAGTTACCTCATTAAAAGCAGTGACGAGATCGCAGATGTTGTCGCTGAAGCGTTTCACATCGCTAAAACCGGGAAACCGGGACCTGTAATTATTGACATCGCTAAAGATGCACAGATACACGAGACATTGTTTGAATATCCAGAGACGGTTGACATTCGGAGTTACAAGCCACAGGTGGATGGCGATCCCGCACAAATCGCTAAAGCGGCGGCACTGATTAAGGAAGCCAAACGTCCGATGCTTTATGCCGGGGGTGGTGTCGTCCTCGCCAACGCCAGTGAGGAGCTACGGCAGCTTACCTTGAATACGCAAATCCCAATTACTGTTACATTGATGGGACTCGGCGCATTCCCTGAGACGCATCCGTTGGCAATGGAAATGCCGGGTATGCACGGCTCTTGTTGTGCAAACTACGCTTTCACCGATTCGGATCTCGTTATCGCAGTCGGTGCGAGGTTCGACGACCGCGTTACAGGCGATCTCAGTAAATTCGCGCCTAATGCCAAGAAAATTCATATTGATATTGACGCGTCTTGTATCGGGAAAAATGTACCTGTTGATGTCCCGATTGTCGGCGATGCGAAAAACGTCTTGAGGGAACTCAACAAACAGGTCGGCACAGCGGATATTGACCCGTGGCGCGCCCAAATTCAGGAATGGAAGCAAAAATACCCGTTTGAATACGAGCAGAAATCGGATGTAGTCATGCCGCAGTTCGTTATTGAGAAGATCTATGAGCATTACAGTGATGCCATCGTTGTTGCGGATGTCGGTCAACATCAGATGTGGGCGGCGCAATACTTTAAATTCACTGAACCTCGACAGTGGCTCAATTCCGGTGGTCTCGGCACGATGGGGTTTAGCCTCCCAGCCGCACTCGGTGCGCAGCTCGGATGTCCAGATAAAACCGTCGTGAATATCAACGGCGACGGCTCCTATATCATGACAATCCAAGAATTGGTGCCAGCGGTTACGATGAAGCTACCCCTTAAGATCTTCATCATCAACAACATGTATTTGGGAATGGTGCGTCAATGGCAGGAATTGTTCCATGGGAAACGCTATTCCGCTGTTGATTATCACGATAATCCTGATTTCGCGCTGCTTGCACAGGCGTTCGGTGCCACAGGCTTGCGAGTCGAACACCCTGAAGATGTTGAACCGGCGTTGCTGAAAGCGAAAGGGATTACCGACGGACCTGTCGTCATCGACTTCATTGTTGATGAAGAAGAGAACGTATTCCCGATGGTCCCAGCTGGTAAGGGTCTCGGAGATGTTATCCGCGGGTTATCTTAACGGTTCAGGACTTACGCAAATGGTGAAATTAAAAAATGAATCCAGAAGAACGACATATTTTTTCCGTTTTGGTCGAAAACCGATTCGGAGTCCTCGCACGCGTTGCTGGACTTTTTAGCGGACGCGGCTTTAATATTGACAGTCTCAATGTCGCTGAGACGCATGACAAAAGTATCTCGCATATTACCCTTGTCACACACGGGGACGCGCAGATTATTGACCAGATTTACCAACACCTAAACAGGCTCATTGACGTTATTGAGGTGACCGACCTCTCCACGGCTGGGACGCATGTTGAGCGTGAGCTTGTGCTTATCAAGGTTGCTACCGATAATCCTCAAAAACGCACCGAGATTCTGCAAGTGGCGGAAGTCTTCCGTGGACGGGTTATAGATATGAAACCTGCCTCCCTTGTCCTTGAAGTTACGGGGGATGAAGGTAAATTGAAAGCGGCGATTGATATTTTCAATACGTATGGTATCCTTGAGTTAGCACGCACCGGCAAAATAGCAATGCTGCGTGGGAGCGATTTTTAAATTTTCCTTGCGGTTCGGTCAGGTGAATTTGACGTTTGACAACCCCCGACGTAGAACCGCCCTCCATTACATTACGGGCTACGCGTTTAGTGCTAAGAACACAAAGGCTTGTCACAGAAATCATGATGGCGTGCGTCTGCTGAGGTTCCCTAATCTCACCACCAGCATTCGGGCTGTCTGTTTTCATTAGAAATTGCGTAAGTCCTACTATAATTTTTTAGAAAAGGAACAGACGTTATGGCAACGATTTATTACGAGAGTGATGCTAATTTTGACTTATTGAAAGAACGCACCGTCGCTGTCGTCGGTTATGGCGCGCAGGGACGCGCGCAATCACTGAACCTCAAAGACAGCGGTGCAAACGTGATTGTGGCTTTATACGAGGGCAGCCCTTCAAAAGCCCGCGCAGAAGCGGAAGGGTTGACCGTCAAGAACGTCGAAGAGGCTGCAGCAATGGCAGACATCGTCCAAGTTCTCATACCTGACGAACGCCACGCAGCTGTCTATCGCGACCAGATTGCCCCAAATATGGAAGCAGGCAATATGCTCCTCGTCTCACACGGGTTCAGCGTCCACTTCGGACAGATTGTGCCTGCTGGTGATATTGATGTTGCAATGATTGCGCCGAAGGGACCCGGTTCCCTCGTCCGTGAAGTGTTTGAAGGCGGTGGTGGTGTCCCGTGTCTTATCGCTATCCACCAAGATACCTCTGGTCTCGCTCGCGATGTCGCCCTCGCTTATGCGAAAGGCATCGGCGGCACACGCGCCGGAGTCATCGAAACCACATTCCGTGAGGAGACCGAAACCGATCTCTTCGGTGAGCAAGCCGTGTTGTGCGGTGGAACCGCTGCGCTCATCAAAGCGGCTTTTGATACGCTCGTTGAAGCCGGTTATCAACCAGAGATGGCTTATTTTGAGTGCCTTCACGAACTGAAACTTATTGTTGACCTCATCTATACTGGCGGGTTGAGCAAAATGCGAAACGATGTTAGCAACACCGCCGAATACGGTGATCTTACACGCGGTCCCCAACTTATTGACGATAGTGTTCGAGACAAGATGCGTCAAATCCTGAAAGACGTTCAAGGTGGTGTCTTCGCACGAGAATGGGTTCTCGAAAATGCAGCGAATCAACCCGTCCTCGGCGCACTCCGCCGACAGGAAACGGAACATCAGATCGAAGAGGTCGGCAAAAATCTCCGCAGTATGATGAGTTGGCTCGACGAGTAGGCTGCCCTCCCTAACCCTGTAGGTGCGGTTTGCAACCGCACCGGACACCGAGATGGACTTGTCTGACAACACAAATACTTTCTTAATCCGAGAGTGCCGTCCTGAAGAAGCGAAAGCACTGCTCGCATTATGGCACGCTTCTGGAACATCTCCGAGCGTCACAGATACCGTTACAGACATCCGGGGCGCGATAGAAAGTTCGGCATCGGTACTGGTTGCCGAGGTGGACCAATGCATCGTTGGCTCTTTAATCGCTACTTTCGATGGATGGCGCGGCAATATGTATCGTATAGCCGTTCACCCTGACTACCGACGACGCGGTATTGGGCGGGCATTGGTTGCGGAAGGCGAGAGATGTTTAGCGAACCTGGGTGTCAAACGCATCACAGCATTGGTGGAAGAGAAATATCCGTGGGCGATTGCGTTCTGGTCAGATGTCGGGTATGAGATAGAACCCGGAATCGTCCGATTTTTCCGCAATCCATAAATAGTAGTAGGCACGCGCCGTGTGCCGTTACATGAGGAAGTCAGCCGTGAAATTCAGAGGACATCTACTCGACGATACCGTCAAAAGCGTTTACGGATTGGCAGTCGCCGATATAAACGGTGATGGTCACCTCGACATCATCGCCGGTTCCACAGGCGAACCCATCATCGCGTGGTACGAGGCACCTGACTGGAAAAGACACCTCGTAACCAATCAAGACAGTGGACACATCACTATTGCGTCTTATGATCTCACTGACAACGGCACCCCCGACCTCATCGTTGGCAGCGGTTTTTTCCGCGGCGTAAATGCTGCCGGTGGCTACCTCCACTGGCTTGAGGCACCGACACAAGATGGGCAGAACTGGAAGAGCCATCACATTGCTGATGTTCCTTTCATCCATCGCATCGCGCTCGCAAATTTGTCAGAAGCGACGCCAACATCAGACCCTTTCCTCATCGTCGCCTCCATTCGCGGCGAAGACGGTGAACCCGGCGAATGGCACAGTCCAGGTTCCCTTTGGTGCTATGAACTCTCGGATACCCCGCGAGAGACAACTTCTTGGCAATCTCACCTCCTTGACGATTCCCTTCACATCAACCACGGTTTGAGTATCAACGATGTTGACCAAGATGGACGCGATGACGTGCTGATTAGCTGCACAGAAGGGCTGATCTGGTACGAACCGCCTGCAGCACCGATGACGGACGACTGGGGCAAATGGATTATCAGTGACCGCGAGTGTAGCGATACATTCGCCGCGGACATTGATGGCGACGGTATCAATGAGATCTTAGCGATTGAACCGTGGCACGGTAACAATCTCGTCTGGTATAAAGCCACTGGTGATCTCCGAACCGATCCGTGGGAGCGTCACCTGATTGATGACACACTCAACCGCGGGCACTCCCTCGCTGCCGTTGACGTTGATAATGATGGGGTATTGGAAATTATCTGCGGCTATAACGGCGAAGGCACAAGTTTGCATCTCTACCGTCCCGAGAATCTGGCGCATAATCACTGGCGTAAAGAGACTATTGACAACGGCGGCTTAGGTGTCGGACAGATGCACGTCGTGGACATGAACGGAAACGGTAGATTGGATATCGTCGCGAGTGGTCTCAGCACAGGTAATGTCAAGTGGTATGAAAACCGATCCAGTTGAGAATTGAGACGCTCATAACTTGACGTTGCGAATTCCCTTGAAAATAAAATAGGTATGGTTTTCAACCGCACCGAATCCTAAAATCAGCTCTCCTTTTATATTTTCCCCTTTGGTCCCATAGGACAGCGTTTCTGATGCAGCAATTTCTGCGTGAAGACCCCCGATTTTTGCGCTATATCATGCAATTTTTGCGTGATTGACAATGGGGCAAAACTGGTAGACGGATGCCACCATAGTTTCTTGTGAAACCCTTCGGACGCTTTTCATAAACCCAGTATATATCTGTATTTTAGACGCAGCAGCGTGAGCATATCTGTAGAATGTCAGTGGTTTCCCGACAGATGTTATGTTCTTTCCAGGCCTTGGCACGAAATTTGCTTATAACTAACGTGGGTTGGTCGAATACTACAATTTTTGTGTGATGGCAAAAGGAGAGAAAGAACGATGAATGAAAATGAGACGCGGGTGCCTCAACTAACAACTACTAAGATACTTGAGCTCGCAGAACAGATGCTTAACCTCACGGAGCAGATGGATCATCTGGCGAATCAGATGCTTAACCTCGCCATTCCAGTAGAACCTGAGGGTAAAGATGTTGATGAAGGATGGACAACAGAAAAGTTTGAAGAGTTAGTCCCTGAATTTCTAAAAAAACGCTATGAAACGCAAAACCGAGATGGCGAATTATATAGGTTAGGGGCAGAATTAAAGAATTTTTTTCAAGAATAGGAGTGGGAGTTAACCCACGAATTTACTGTAAAACACATTTTCTTTTTTGCTGAAGGTAGACGGCTTTTTGGTATTATAGTAAAATCTAAAAATATGTTTACAGTTCGTCACGGAACAAATGCCCCACCACCGCTGGCGAGGATTGTATCCTCGCCCCTGTGTTGGTGTATAAGTAATTACGGGTTTTACTATAATCTTTTTTCGTCGCGTCCGAGGCTCACTTTCTGCAATGTGTCAGAGGAAGAAGCCAGCGTTATTGTTCCTGATTATGACTTCACTTCTTACCCGCAGTATTCACAATTGGTGTGTCGGCGAGGTCCGAGCGTAGAAGACCTTCGACCATTTTTTGAATATGTCTTTGCGAAAGCGTAAAAAGAACGCACCGATTCACTAATATCATTCCTCAATCGCTTCGACGTTAGCACGCGGCAATATCGTTTGTTGACCGTCTGCAAGTTCAACACGCAACACCCGTACCTGTGCTTCTGTCTCCAAGTTTTGCAGTTCTACGGGCAGCTCCGTGACGCGTCCCAATTTCCCGAAGTATGGTTCCCGGATGATCCGCACCGAGCTACCAACCTCCAGAAGACCTTCAGCAGTGCCGTCCGCAGCGTCGGGTGCTGCTTGTTCAGTCGCTGAGGGAAGCGGAATCACGATCTCCGGACGCACAACGCCAGCGCGAATCTGTGTCGCACCGTTGATGGAGGTCTTCATACCTTCCCGCGCTTTCAGGAGTGTGAATGTCTGTTCCGCCATTGCGATGCTCCCGAACCCTTCTGTAATAACGAGTGTAATGCCGATCTCCTCGGACCCCGTAATCGCTACACCGAGTTCATAGCCGAGAAGTTCCCGCAGATCCGCGTCATCAATTCCGCCAGCGATGAGACCTTTGACACCCTGCTGGATGGCTTGCTGAATCGTTTCTGTTGTGACCAACGAACCGCCGAC
>JAAXHI010000460.1:0-37957 GCA_012270875.1 Candidatus Poribacteria bacterium
AAATCTATATTTAATATTGCTTAATTATATGTATTAATTACATTTTTTTTGAAATCGAATCAGTATCTTTGCATAGGTAGCAACTTAGGTTATTATACCCCTTCTCCACTTTTAATGCAAATGTTCATTTCACAGTGGTTGAAGTCATTCAATATTCAACGCTTCCTTGCATACTGACTTTTTTTATGTTATACTATAGACAGTCCAATATGAAATCCGGCATATAGGAACTCAGTAATGCGAATTATCCTTTACACGGGTAAAGGTGGGGTCGGCAAAACAACCATCGCCGCCGCCACAGGCATCAAACTCTCTGAACTCGGTTATAAGACGATCGTAATCTCTCTTGATGTAGCACATTCACTCCGCGACGCTTTCGATAACCACGAAAAACTCGTTCACCAAGAAGAAAAAGAAAAACAGATCCAGATCAATGACAACCTATGGATACAGGAAATTAACGTTCAAGAAGCGATTGCCGAATACTGGAACGATGTGTACAACTACATCCGATCTCTACTGAATCGCTCTGGACTTGACAACCTCGTTGCAGAGGAGATAGCCGTATTCCCGGGGATGGAGGAAATTTGCGCGCTGCTCTATATCAACCAGTATGTTCGCGAGAAAAGTTACGATGTCATTATCCTCGACTGCGCGCCCACTGGAGAGTCCCTCCGATTTGTGAGTATCCCGACGACGTTGGAGTGGTACATGAACCACATTTTCAAATTAGAACGTAATCTCGCAAAGGTCGCCGGTCCCGTGATCGAAAAAGTAAGTTCAGTGCCGATTCCTCGCGACAACTATTTCCAGAATATCCAAGACCTTTTTGATAAATTGGAAGGGATTGATGGTGTCCTGACAGATCCGAAAATCACGACGGTACGCTTGGTGACGAATCCAGAGAAAATTGTTATCAAAGAGACACAACGCGCATTCATGTACTTTTGCCTTTACGGACTCTGCATTGATGCAGTGATTATCAATCGTATCTTTCCCGATGGCGTTGATGCAGCATATTTTAAAACTTGGAAACAGGCACAACAACACTACATTAAAGAAGCCATGGACTATTTTTCAGATGTACCTATCTGGAAAGTGGGCCTCTTCGCCGAAGAGATTGTCGGAGAAGCCGGACTGCACCGGTTGGCAGAGGCACTCTATGCCGAGATTGATCCGGCAGATCAGTTTTCTAACGAAAGACCGTATCAATTCCAAAAGGCAGCAGATGGCTATCAACTGTCTATGCGTCTCCCGTTTCTGAGTAAAGAAGAGATCGGCTTAACAAAACACGGCGATGAACTGATTATCACTGTCGGAAGTTTCAAACGGCACGTCGCATTACCGCGGACTCTCGCCAATAAAAAGACGACAAGCGCGAAATTAACCGGTGACCAACTCGTCGTTAAGTTTGAGGGAGAAATCAAAGGGTAAAAGGAAACTGAGAAGTGTATGGGAATCAAAACGGACAAAGTGGTTTTCGCTGTAACAGGTACGACACTTCTAACGTTCTTAATAGTAAGTCGCATTGGGACTATTTGGATGCTTTATCCGAATGTGTTAATTGCGATATTTTTATTGTTTTATTGTATTTGGCAGATTGACGAAGATGCGTCACTCCTCTCAAGCAGTTCTATTTTCGGGTGCATAACAGTACTCACATACGCACCGATAGAATGGTTTTTCTCGTGGAAAGCGCACCTCATTGTCTATCGGCGTCCAGATTTTTTTGCAAATGTGACCACACCCGTTGCGATAATCTTGAACTGGGTGGTGTTCGCGACAGTGGCGGCCTACTTTTATCAACGACTCGTGGCAATTTTCCAAACCCGTTTCGAGACTGAATCGGACACGCCGAAGGTTGGCCCCATAACGACTGCAATGTTTGCAACAGTCCTCACTGGTATTGGTGCTGCGGTTGGAAGCGTCGTGATTTACGGACTGGGGGGCGTGCATCTCTGGCTATGGAATGCGATACGGATTGATCACATACCACAGATTGCATCCGTACCGATTTTTCTGCCGCTCGCTTTTCTATTCACCTTTCTGCTGTGTCCGTACTTCTTCGGGGTAGCAGGCAGTTTTTTGAGGGAACAACACGCAGGTGTCGCCGGAATACGATGTGGTATCTTTATGGGGGCATTCCAGTTTCTCAGTTTTCTACTGTTTTATGTATCGAAATAAATCTGTTGATTGTGAGGAAGGAAGATCAGAAACATGCGAATTCGTTCAACAACGATTTTAGCCGTTCGGCGTGATGGTCAGGTCGCTATTGGTGGCGATGGTCAAGTCACGCTCGGAGATACAGCGATTAAACACGGCGCACGCAAAATTCGCAAGATCCATAGCGACAAAGTGCTAATCGGTTTCGCAGGTTCCGCATCGGATGCAATCACGCTGTATGAAAATTTGGAGAAGAAACTTGAGCAGTACCGTGGTAATCTCCAAAAAGCGGCAGTAGAACTCGCACGGGAGTGGCGAAGCGATAGGGTACTCAGACAAGTAGACGCGCTAATGATCGCCGCAGATGCCGACGACGGCTACCTCATTTCAGGGAACGGCGATGTAATTGCCCCTGACGACGATGTGATCGCTATCGGTTCCGGTGCGTCTATTGCCCTCGCAGCCGCGAAAGCCATGCTCAAATACTCGGACCTGACTGCAGAAGAGATTGTTTCAGAAGCACTCCAACTCACAAGTGAAATTTGTATCTATACGAATGCTCGAATTGAAATTGACACAATAAAGGAGGAGTTAACAGTTAACAGTTAACAGTTGCAAGTGGGATCGGGTTCACCAAACGCCTTTCGGTAACCCCAACGTCTCTTAACTGAAAACTGATGACTGATGACTGATAACTAATGAAACCTTGGAGAAAACAAATGCAACGTGTGAAAAAGTCACTTTAGCAGACGCGCTCACGCCGCGGCAGATTGTTGAGGAATTAGATAAATATATCGTCGGGCAGTTTGAGGCGAAACGTTCTGTCGCGATCGCCCTCCGCAACCGCACGCGGCGACAGATGTTGGGCGAAGATATGCAAGACGAGGTCTCACCTAAGAACATCATCATGATAGGTTCGACAGGTGTCGGCAAAACCGAAATCGCGCGTAGACTCGCACGGCTTGTTGATGCACCCTTCATCAAAGTAGAAGCCTCGAAGTATACTGAAATTGGTTATGTCGGTCGGGACGTTGAATCCATGATTCGCGATCTCGTTGAAACAGCAATTGGTCGCGTCAAAGCCGAACAGGCAGAGGCTGTTGAGGAAAAGGCACGCGAAGCCACTGAAGAAAGGCTTCTGGATTGTATCTTTCCGCTGCCGCGTTCCCTGCAGCAACGTCCGCACTTAGAAAAAGAAGCACTCGACGAATTAGACGGTGAAGACGATAGTAGTGTCCTTCAATTGCCTTTCGACCTTGGACCCGACGCGGAAACCGAAGCCGAGGAAGAGCGAGAAAAAGAACGAGAACGCCACCTTAAAACCCGAGAAAAATTTAGAGATTGGCTACGTGAAGGTAGACTTGAGGATAAACCCGTTGAAATCAACGTCAAGCATCAGAGCATGCCTTTTGTTGAAATCTTCTCGCCCGGCGGTATTGAGGAGATGGATATCAACTTCAAGGATATGTTTAGTAACATCCTCCCAAATCAGACGAAGAAACGACGGGTGCCGGTCTCTGAGGCACGCACGATCTTGATACAAGAGGAATCTGAAAAACTTATTGATATGGATGCTGTTATCAGCGAAGCCGTTCAACGCGTTGAAAACTCAGGGATCGTCTTTTTAGATGAAATTGATAAGATCGCAGGCAGAGAATCACGCCACGGACCCGATATCTCACGCGAAGGCGTACAACGCGATATCTTACCTATCATTGAAGGTAGCACGGTAACTTCAAAATACGGGGCAGTGCGAACGCACCACATTCTGTTCATCGCCGCAGGCGCATTCCATGTTTCAAGCCCTTCTGACCTTATCCCCGAATTACAAGGCAGGTTTCCGATTCGAGTGGAACTGAAAAGTCTTAATAAAGACGACTTTAAATCTATCCTCACGGAACCGAAGAACGCCTTAGTGAAACAGTATACCGCACTCCTGAAAACTGAAGGGATAGAAGCGACTATCACCGATGATGCGATTGACGAAATCGCCGCACTCGCTTTCCAAGTTAATGAATCTGTTGAGGACATCGGGGCACGCCGCCTACACACCATCATGGAAAAACTCTTTGAAAGTCTCTTTTTCGATGCACCTGACCTCGATAAGAGTGAGATTACCATTGATGCCGATTATGTCAAATCAGAATTGTCTGAAATCGTCAAAGACCAAGATTTAAGCAGGTATATCCTCTAATAAGCGGATTGTTGATGGCGATGTTCCCTCTTGCGCATCAGGTGTCATCCGAGCGGAAGTAGTGTAACTTTATTAACCAACCCGCTTGCCCAATAAGGGGTAAGCGGAGGGGAACTCACCGTGCGACAATTCCTAATCTCGACCTTTCTATCCATTTATATCTTGACCCTACCAACAGGATTCGCGCAAGATGTAACGCAATGGCACACGCCAGAACACGGTTCCCCTTCTTTGAGCGTAACTGAGACCAACGCTATCGTCTTTTCCACTGATGGGACACGACTCGCTGTTGCAACCGTAAACGGTATTGCCGTTTATGATACCTACACCGGAAAAGAGGTGGCACTGTTTTCGACACCTCTGGATAACGTGCCTGCGCTGGCGTTCTCACCCGATAACCAGATAATCGCAAGTGCTAACGCAGATGCTACCCTTGATCTCTGGAACGCACACACCGGTGAACACATAAAAAATTTTGTAGGACATACCTACCCTATTGTAGCGTTAGTGTTCTCACCTGATGGTAACACCCTCGCCAGTGGCAGTTTCAAAGAGATGTGTCTGTGGAACTTAACCGCAGAGCAGTCTACCCCTGCTTCAGTCCTTCAAGGACACAGGGATATGGTTACCACATTGGTATTCTCACCCGATGGTAAAACACTTGCCAGTACAAGTTTTTATGGTACAATTCTGTTATGGGATGTGGAAACGGGTCAAATCCGATATAACCTTTCCGCGCATACCGCGTCAATCGTGGCTCTTGCATTCTCGCCTGATAATCAAACACTGGCAAGCGGTGGATACTGGAGCCTGGACGCAGAGAATACAATCCACCTATGGAATACAGACACCGGTCAACGCCTAACAACCGTTGAAGGACATACCGATCCGATCTTCGCTTTAGCATTCTCATCCGATGGTCGGACGCTCGCAAGTGCGGGTTGGGATAACACAATCCGTATGTGGGACCCACGTACAGGGAAGTTACAATCAATTCTTGAAGATAGCACTACCCCGGTCCTTGCCTTGGCGTTTCTATTGGATGTCCGCGACAGTTATGAAAACGCGCTCGCAAGCGCAAGTCTTGATGGGACAATTCAGTTGTGGCACATGGTGCCTATGCTAAGATCAGCAGATGTCAATATGGATGGTGTTGTAAACATTTTAGATTTAACCTTTGTTGCTTCACGTTTTGGACAGAATTCACCAGACCTCAACATGGATGGCATCGTCAATATCTTAGACTTGGTGTTTGTAGGGCAACACATTGCGGAATAGGAGGACAAGTTATGAGGAGTAAGCAACGGCGTTACCTTATGGGGCTTGTTCATTTTTCTGGGAGCATCCAGACGCGATTTTCTACCTTGGTGTTGATTTTAGTCACCTTCTTATTGTTTTCTAACGCCTATGCCCAAGAATATACCCGGATGGGTTTGCCTGAAGGCGCGAAATACCGCATAAGAAAAGGGGGACTACACCGTGGTATTGCGTATTCGCCGGATGGTACTCGGCTTGCTGTCCCAAGCTCAATCGGTGTTTGGATATACAATGCACACACCGGTGAAGAACTTGCGTTATTCACTGGGCACACGGAACCCGTCTTATCAGTGGCATTCTCGCCGGATGGAAAAATCCTCGCGAGCGGCGCAGGTAGAAAGTGGAATTGGTGGCGGGAAGATAGCGAGATTCGGTTGTGGGATGCGGATACCGGAGAACACCTTACGACCCTAACAAGACCCTCTGAAATCGCGTCAGCGTTGCGAGAAATAGGGCAGTTTGAAGTCTGGGAACTGGCATTCTCACCCGATGGCAAAACCCTCGCAAGTACAAGTGGGGACGGGGCAGTACGACTCTGGGATATAGAGACTGGCGCGTATAGATCCATACTTAGAGGTGATGCGTTTGTCCCTTCAGTGGCGTTCTCGCCGGACGGCAAAACCCTCGTCAGTGGCGGGTGGGACTACACAATCCAACTGTGGGACATAGCCACAGGGCAGCACCGGACAACACTGGAAGGACACATGGATCGCGTCCATTCTGTTGCGTTCTCGCCGGATGGCAAAACCCTCGTGAGTGGCGGGTGGGACAAAACCGTGCTGTTATGGGATATAGATACGCTTTCCGTGCGTGAGGTTCTCACTGGACATACATCAATTGTCACATCTGTTGCGTTTTCACCGGATGGCGAAACCTTCGCAAGTGCCGGGAACGACCAGAAAATCCGCTTATGGGAGACAGATACAGGAAAACTGCGTGCTACTCTCTGGAAACATACGGGTTCAGTTGATACAGTCGTGTTCTCACCCGATGGTGCCACCTTCGCCAGTACAAGTTACGATGACGAAACAATTCGCTTATGGAAGACAGATACAGGCGAACAACATATCACTATTACAGGACATTGGCGTTTGGGACCCGCAGCGTTTTCACCGGATAAAAGAACCATTGCAATTGGAGGTGAACCGGAGGCAATCTGGCTGTGGGATGTCGTTACAGATCGAAAATTCGCTACGCTTACTGGGCATACAAGAGATGTTACTGCTTTGGCGTTTTCATCTGACGGTAGCACCCTCGCAAGTGGGAGTTGGGACAAAACAGTACGGTTGTGGGATGTGGCTACTGGAAAACTACGTGTCACCCTCGAGAAACATGCAGACACAGTTACAGCTATCGCCTTCTCCCCCGATGGTAAAATCTTGGCGAGCAGTGGGAATACCAATACACTAATTTATCTGTGGGATCCAGAGACCGGGACCAGACGATCAACCCTCAATACCCACACAGCCGGTATATCGTTGGCATTTTCTCCGGACAGCCAATCCCTTATGGCGGCAGGTGGTGATGCCCAAATTCGGTTGTGGGATGTCAATACCGGCGAACTCCACACCACTATTGATGGAGATAGGGATTCGATTGAGGCTGTCGCGTTTTCGCCTGACGGAAAAACAATCGCAAGTATGAATGGGCACGGTGTTTATTTCTGGGACGCGAATACCGGGCGGCACCGCACAACGCTCTGGGGACGTACTGGAAATTATAGTACGTTGGCGTTTTCCACAGATGGTTCTACTGTTGCTGCACCGCAAGTAGGGTATGGCGTTTATATATGGGATGTCCACACCGAGCAGCTACAGACAATTTTGACTGGAGTTACCTCTGAAACTGCTGCCTTAGCGTTTTGGCCCGATAACCAGAACCTTATCAGCGCGAATTATGCAAGCATTCTCTTATGGGACCTCGCGCCGTTCCTTACCGAAACGCCTTGGGATGTCAACAACGATGGGGTCGTGAATATTTTAGATTTGACGCTTGTTGCCTCACAGTTTGGACAAAAAACACCAGACCTCAACGGCGACGGCATCGTCAACATTTTGGATCTAACCCTCGTCGCACAGCATATCGGGGAATAGACAGCATTTGTATGAACCAGCAGCAAAATTACACTACACAAGAGAATTTGCAACTTGACGCAGGCTCTATTGTATGGTAAAATAGCAGTGTAAATTAGATACCAAAAAGAAGGACATATCCATGAAATTACGACAAACATGCACATTTCTGCTGGCGTTGCTTGTCCTTGTTTCGCTTGTGTTTGCTGATGAACACGCGACGGAAGAAACGCCGCCTCCTACTAAAAAATATGTTGAGTTCACGCTGAATGGCACCTACGCCGACACCAAAGTAGTTAGCACCTTTGGGACTTCCTCAACAAAAACGCTGCGCGGTCTCTTTAAAAAATTAGACGCACTCAAAACAGACGATGAGATCGCCGGGGTTATTTTCAAGATAGATGGTGTCAGCATGGGATGGGCAACGCTCCAAGAAATCCGTACGAAACTAAACGAATTCCAAGATGCGGAAAAAGAGACAATCGGTTATCTCGAAAGCGGTGGCAATGCTGAATATCTCCTCGCTGCTACGATGGATCACATCGTCCTAATGCCTACGGGAAGTCTCAATCTAACAGGCTTACGCGCCGAAATCCTTTTCTATAAGGGACTCTTAGATAAGTTAGATATCGAAGCCGATATGCTGGCAATGGGGAAATACAAATCCGGTGTTGAACCCTATATGCGGGACGGTATGTCGGATGCGTTCCGTGAGTCGATGACTGCCCTACTTGACGACCTGTACGCGCAACTGCTGAACCATCTCGCTGAGAGTCGAGACAGTATCACAACGGAAAATGCATCAGACTTGATAAATCGCGGTCCGTTCACGGCAGAAGAGGCGAAGCAAGAGAAACTCGTTGACGCGTTACAATACTACGATGAATTAATAGCGGCGTTGAAAGCAGCATCTGAAGACGAAGCGGTTCAAGTCGTCAAAACCGGGTTCGAGCGTAAACGAAAAGTACCGGATATGAATAGTTTCGCCGGACTTATGCAGCTGTTCAGTATGTTGAATCCACCGCAGCGTGCGCAGGCTGCCGCGGAGAACCAAATCGCGCTGATCTATGCCAGCGGTCCCATTTTACCAGATATTGATTCACCTTTCATCTCAATGTCGGCGGTTACGCCGAAGGAATTAAAAAAGGCGTTCGAGAAAGCACGCACGGATGATACCGTTCAGGCAGTTGTGTTCCGTATAGACAGTCCCGGCGGCTCCGCACTCGCTTCTGACCTCATCTGGCGAGAAGTGATGCTCACCCAACGCGAGAAACCTGTTGTCGTTTCCATGGGTGATGTCGCTGCGTCTGGCGGCTACTATATTGCGATGGCAGCAGGGACAATCGTCGCACACCCCAGCACACTGACAGGTTCAATCGGCGTGTTCGGCGGTAAACTGAACCTCAAAGGACTTTATAATAAAGCCGGTTTGACCAAGGAGATTATCTCACACGGTCAGAACGCCACCCTCTATTCGGACTACGGCGGCTTTACACCCACCGAACGCGAACGCGTCGAAAAGATGATGAAAACCGTCTATGAGGATTTCGTCAGCAAAGCAGCAACAGGCAGAAATAAATCGTTTGACGAAATTGACGAAATCGCACAAGGGCGCGTCTGGACAGGCAAAAAGGCGAAGGAACTCGGACTCGTTGATGAAATCGGGGGACTTGATACTGCGCTGTCCATAGCGAAGAAACAGGCGGGGTTCGCTGAAGATGACAAAGTTAACCTTATCGTTTTACCGAAGCAGCGACCTTTTTTTGAACAATTCTTAGAACAGATGATTGAGGATACGGACAGTTCAATTCGTAGGGACTGGGGAACCCAGCCCCTACTACAATTGACAGCCAATCATCCTGTGTTATCTATGTTAGGCACACCGTCCCAGCATATCATCACATGGCTGAGTCTGTTTGGCTTTGAAGATGGCACACAAATCGTAACAATTCTACCTTACCATATTTTAATTCGGTGATTTTATGAATTCCAAGAATGAACTTTCGGCGCAGCTTGCAAGCCGAAACTTGCTTGACAAAAGCCACATTGACTTAACCGACGAACAGGTCGCCTTTTTTCAAAATAACGGATACCTGAGCATCCCGCGCATCACAACAGATGAAGAGATTGAATGGCTCAAAGGTATTTACGATGAACTCTTCACGGACCGAACCGGAGAAGCGCAGGGACGTTATTTCGATCTTGCGGGTCCGCGGGCGCACAACGGGCAGGAGACGTTGCCACAAGTATTGGGACCGGAAGCGCAATTCCCTGAACTCCGCGAGACGGTCTATTTCCAAAATGCCCATCGGCTTGCCGCGAAGTTACTCAGCGTAGCAACTGAGAACGTCAATGGTGGCGGACACATGATTCTGAAACCCGCTTACTACGGCAACGAAACCCCGTGGCATCAAGACGAGGCATACTGGAACCCCGAAGTCCTACCGCATAGCCTAAGCGTTTGGCTTCCGCTTGATAAAGCGACGCTTGAGAGCGGGTGCCTTCAATTCATTCCGAAATCGCACAAGGGAGAGGTGCGTTGGCATCGGCATATTGACAATGACCCACTCGTACACGGGTTAGTGACAGATGACGTTGACGTATCACAGGCAGTCGCATGTCCGATACCTGCAGGTGGTGCAACATTCCACCACTGTCGGACTCTACACTATTCCGCGCCGAATAGCACAGCAGCAGCGCGTAGAGCGTACATCCTCGTTTTTGGGGGTCCCCCGCAAAAATTGGATAAGCCAGCACACCGTCCGTGGCAGAAGGAAGAGCAAGAAGCACTCGCGAAACTGGAATCGTTAGCCGCACCGAACCGCGTTGCTTCTTAAAGTCCCCCTGATAAGGGGGATTTAGGGGGTTAAAAACATGAAAATCATCTGTACTGGCATCAGTTGCTCCGGTCGCAAAGAACTGATGACAAATTTTAAAACTCTCTGCATGAAACAGAAGTTGAACATCGCTTTCTTCAATGTCGGCGATGTGATGCACCGCGCCGCCGCCGAGTCCCGTGTCCATTTTACAGACAAAGTTCTCGATTCAGATCCTGCAGTCCTATCATTAGCACGGCGCACCGCTTTTTATGAGATTGCCCGACGTGCGGAAGCCTATGAACACGTTGTCATCGGCTTACACGCCTGTTTTCGCTGGCGTGGCAGTCTCATCGAAGGATTCTCTTTCAAAGATATTGAGATCCTCCTGCCCGATCTCCTGATCAACGTTGTTGACAATATCACCGATATATCCGGACGGATGAAAGAGAGTGCGCAATGGTCGGGTATGGATAATGCAACACTCAATGTCTGGTTAGACGAGGAAGAGTTCCTAACGAAGCAGATCGCACATTTCACGGAGAAGCCGCACTACACCGTCGCACGACAACACGATCTTGAGAATTTTTATGAACTCCTCTTTTCGCCGAAACCGAAGTTTTACCTGAGTTATCCGATTACACTTCTCAGAGACACCCCCAAAGAAATTGAAAAAATCCGTGATATTGGCGAAAAATTGAGTCGTTCATTTATTGTCTTTGATCCGCTCACGATTAAAGATATGGCACTGGTAACCGCGGGTGGCGATGGGACTGTCCCTGCGACGACTATGGGTGAGATGGATGATGGCGTGATTGAACAGATCAAAACGCGAACGATCTCACGCGATTACCAGTTCGTCCACCAGAGCGACTTTGTGGTTGTCATCTACCCGACAGACAAATTGTCGCCCGGTGTTCTCAGCGAAATGAACTACGCGACTCGCCACAACAAACCGGTATATGCAGTCTATACAGGAACGCGAAGTATCTTCTTTGAGAACTTATGTGACCGGATATTTGACACTTTTGAAGAATTAGCAGATTTTTTACAAGAAACGTACAAAACAAACAGATGAGGGATAAGAATTTTAAAACGTTCCTATGAAAATCGGCATCCTTTCTCGGGGACCTCAAAACCACTCCACGCGTAGCCTCAGCGAAGCCGCCTTTAATGCAGGACACACCGCAGAGATTTTAGACCCTTTCGGTTTCTATCTCCATATCGGTGGCACGGGTAACCGCCTCACGTATTATGGCGGATCAGCAGAGAATTTTGATGTCGTCATACCACGGCTCAGCCGCACAACGGCACAGTACGGCGAGGAAATCGTGGCGCATTTTGAATGGATCGGCACCCCTGTTATCAATCGCGCAAGACCCATCGCAACAGCACGACACAAATTCCACTCCCTGCGTATCCTCGCACAGCACGGCTTGCCTATCCCACCGAGTCTCACCGTCGGTTCCTCCGAATTTTTAGAAAACGCCGTAGCCGGAATGGGGGATTACCCGTTTATTTTAAAACCGTTTTACGGTACACACGGCAGGGGTGTTATGTTATTAGATACACCGACATCGCTCACGTCTGCAGTGGACGCGCTATGTGATTTCCATCACGATTATGTAATCCAACCTTTTATTGCAGAGGCAGGCGGCGTGGATATCCGCGTCTTTGTTTTAGGGGGTGAAGCAATCGCTGTGATGAAAAGAAGCGCGCCTCCCGGCGAATTCCGAGCAAATATCCACAAAGGTGGGGTCGGGGAAATGATCGCCTTACCAGAAGACTATATCGATACCGCTATCAAAGCAGCAGCGGCACTGGAACTGGAGATAGCAGGTGTCGATCTCCTCCAAACAAACGAAGGACCCGTCATCTTAGAAGTTAATCCATCGCCTGGGTTTGAGGAACTGGAGGCGGTCACAGGCATCAATATCGCAGCTGCGATCATCGAATTTGCAACGAAGTTTGCACAAAAAAATTAATTTTTAACTATTGGGTTTCTGCTCCAATTTTTCCGTAAATCGGGTTTCCGATGAAAAACCAAAAACGTAAGCCGTAATGTAATGGAGGCGACTCTACGGAATGAGACTTCAAGTGTCAAACCCACCTAACCGAACCGCAAGGAAATTTAAAAAAACCGAACCGCAAGGAAATTTAAAAATATTGATGTTCAATCACGAATTTCCGCCGATCGGTGGTGGCGGCGGTTGGGTCAGTCATTTCTTAGGCAAACACTATGCGGCGGCGGGACACGATGTACATCTGATTACGTCACAATTCCAGGATTGTCCAAAAGACGAGGAAGTGGAAGGGATGCATGTACATCGCGTGCGCGCGCTACGCAAAAGCCCGGATATATGTGCCGTACACGAGATGCTGACTTACGCGATAAGCTCAAGCCTCTACGGATTACGGTTCGCTAAGCAGTTTCAACCCGATATCGTTCAAGTCTTTTTTGGAATTCCTGCGGGGGGTGGTGCGTATCTGCTACAAAAACTCCGAAACGTGCCGTATGTCGTATTTTTGGGCGGACGCGACGTACCGAGCCGCAATCCGGATCCTCCCTATTATCGGTGGTTATACCTGCTACTGAAACCGATGATTCGAGCGATTTGGCGCAACGCGGCAACTGTTGTCTCGTGTAGCGACGGGTTACGAGAACTCGCACGAGAAACGGATACTGATGTAAAAATAGAAGTGATTCCCGATGCTGTAGATTTAGAAACTTTCGCGCCGGTACAACGGGATGCCTGCCCGAAAAAGGTTCGGGTTCTCACAATCGGAAGACTGATTCCACGCAAAGGTTTTCAATTTCTAATCCGCGCACTCCCGCAGATTATTGAAAAAGCAGCGTACAACTTTGAAATTGAAATCGTCGGTGATGGACCGTATCACGGAGAACTCCTGAAATTAGCGGAAAATCTCGGCGTAGCGTCACATATCCACTTTGCGGGTTCAGTACCCTATCCGGAATTACCGCAAAAGCATTGCGATGCCGATCTCTTAATTTTACCCTCACTCGCGGAAGGGATGCCGCTCGTCGTTTTGGAAGCGATGGGGACCGGGCTTCCGATTGTTGCCAGTCGTGTTCAGGGTATTGATGAACTCGTGGCGGACGGGGTTAACGGCGCACTGTTTGACCCCGGCGATGTTGATGGACTCGCGCACTGCCTCACTAAACTGATTAACGCTGGCGAAGGTCGTATTGAGATGGGCAGAGCGAGTGTTGAACGCGTCAAACCTTATGATTGGAAAAACATCGCCGATGCTTATTTAAGCCTCTATGCTGATATTTTAGCCAAAGGAGAAGAGTAAATATGTACCCAATCAAGGTACTTGCGATCGGGGCAGGTGGCTTACAACGCGCCCTAACCCATGAATTCGTCCATATCCTCAACGAACGAAATCTTTACAACGGCGGTATCTTCGTCGGACAACCGCGCGGTACGGAAAAAGCCGATGCCTTCAACCAGCAAAACGGAGTCTACCATGTCGTCACGTTCGATCTAAACGGTATCCACGACATCCAGCAGGTTTCAAGCGTCGTCGGGGCAACGACACTCGCTACAGAAACCGGTCGCGAGCAATTCTATGCGCAAACCGAGAATCCACTTGACCTTATCCTCATCGGCGTAACCGAAGCAGGGATCGCCAAAGGTGAGTTGGCAATGGATGTATTGGATGAGACCCTCTACCGTCATTTTTCGCATCACGGCGCAGAGGCAACACTCTGTGTTATCAATACCGATAACCTTCGGAATAATGGCGATATTCTCCGCGATATTCTCTGCAACGAATACCCCAAGCGGAGTGATGGCTACGCTGCGTGGCTGGAGACAAACGTCGGTTTCCTGAACGAAATGGGCGATAGACTCGTGCCACAAGTCTACGCTGTGCCGGATGAGATTAAGGCAGCCGCACAAGCGCAGATTGAAGCGCAAGATGAATTAATAACCTACGCCGAGCAGTTTTCCGGAACACCCCTCATCTTAGAAGATTTGGAGAATCGACTCCGCGTCCCCTTCGGTGAACTTGACGATTACGGCGTTATTGTCAGTCAGGAGAGCATTGAACCGTATCACGATTGGAAATTGCTTTTGGTGAATTCCGTGCACGTGCCGGGAATTACGCACAAAGGAACACTCTCTGGCATTGAGTATGTCAACGAAGCAGCATTACACCCAACGTTTGCACCGCATTTGGAACGCCTGATGAACGGATATGCCGAAATCGTAGAAGCGGACATCCCCATAGCCGGTAAAAGCGCACACGCATATACATTGGAGTTCGTAGATCGTATCCGCCGAGTCAAAGACGACAACGCTCGGATTAACATCATTGAAACGGTGAAACTCCGCGAGCGCGCCGCAGATATCGTCCGCTCACCAAACTACGATGCCAGCACAGAACTGTTCAAATGCGACTTCGCCTACTCCTTTGCAACAGTGCTCCGATTTCTAACGCCGAATGCAATCTCGTCTCTTGATGACTATAAAGGTATCACCGATATCGGCACGGAATACGAAATCCGAGATCCTGACCGGACGATACAGGACATTCTGAGGGGGGCATTTGGCGCGAGCCAAATAGACGTAAAAGAGCGGATTGAAGATATCTTCTCAAATGCAGCCCTATGGTCACCCGCTGGAGCCGCGTCGCCGACAGGTTTGGACGCGAATCAGGACTTTATGGAACGGGTTGGGCAGTATTATCATCGGTTGGTTAACGGAGAGACGTGTCTTTCGGTCTTAGAGAGTATCAATGCAGAGTAGCCGTCAGTCATCAGAGGACTGGTTATCAGTTATCAGTTATCAGTTACAAGAGATTTTTGATAATCCCAATGTAAGTACTGATAACTGAAAGATTTTTTTCTAATGAAGTTTAATAAAATATTTGGGTGATTCTATATTTTCCCCAGGCCCGGTAGGTTCGGTTTCCTAACCGAACCGGACTTCCCTAAAATTACCCGATTAAATTCTTAATCTTCATACGAAAAAAATCGTACTGACGACTGATAACTACTTGCTAAAGGCTAATAACGCCTTTTTTGCGTTGAAGCACGGCATCATAGAACCGCATTGTACCAACGCAGTCTTGGATACTCGATACCGGTTCCCGACCCTCACGAATCGCGTTAGCAAACTCAGTAAGGCTGATACCATCACCTGTTAATTCGCCATTGCGTTGATCAGAGAAGTTTGAAGTGAAACTGTTTCCAGATTCGGTGAAGTGCTGAGCACCCCACAACCCGTCTAAAACGATATATTCGTGCTGACCGGTGATTTCGATGTAGTCATAGTTGCGCTGCCATAGCCGTTGGCTGCTCAGCTGCAAACTTCCCACTGCACCGTTGGTATATTCTACGCTAACAGCGAATGCGCCTTGTCCATCGACTTCATTGTGAAAAACGCAGAGTTCTTTCACATCCGCACTAGCGATGTGCCTCGCTAAATCGAAGTGGTGAATCGCAAAATCGAGCAGGTAACTTTTGACCGTCGGATATTTCCCGCTACAGAACGAGCAGAAAAGTTGTGTCAGTGTACCGAAGGATTCGGTCTGCATGATCCGCCTTGCCTCTCGGACACCGAGGCTGAACCGCCGTTGGAAGTTCACCATGAGGGTCTTACCGTGTTTTTCTGCGGTTTCTGCCAAAGCAATCGTTTCTTCGAGAGATGGCGCAGGCGGTTTTGGCGTGAATACATGATATCCCGCCGCGAGCGTCTCAAGCACAAGCGGCTGCCTCGGGTCAGGTCCCATGGAAATAATCACGGCTTCTAAATCTTCTTTTTCAAACATTTCGTGCCGATCGGTGTAATATCTACCTGTGCCGAATTTACCAGCAGCATCCTTAGCACGATTTTCGTCGGCATCGCAAACGGCTTGCAATGCAACAGGTGCGAGGTGAAGGGCAGGATAAATAGTGTGCCGCGCGAAACCGCCAGCACCGAGAAATCCAATCCGAAGAGGGTCCATATCTGTTTCCTTTAGTGGTTATTATACCACTTCTAAATAAATACTTCTCATTAACGAAAAGCCGGTTCGTAGTTGCGCAATTCATTGCGCTCTTACAGAATAGCGTTCCAAAATCTCTATAATGTGACTTTATTTTTCAGATTTGGTATTAGTTATAAGTTATTAGTTACTGTGCTGTGGCATTGAGATATGCTGTGGCATCCACAATAAAATTGAATGCCACAAGATGGTAACTAAAAACCAACAACTTATAACTAACAACTATTAGAAAAGTTTATACGCAATTTAGCACAACTTCGGGGCATTGTAAAGGAAATTTGTTTCAGGACAACACCATTAAGTTCTCCCGAAAATCCGCTAAATTACCTTGCAATTTTGGCGTACCCAAGCACAAAAATCCGTGTCATCCGCGTCATCCGCGATAATCCGTGATTCAGACAAACAACGATCAAAATTTCTATTCAACCTAATTCCGAAAATTGTGTCAAAAGATAAGGTGCAGAATTTTGCATGCATTAAGGTAAATTAAAAAACAAAAACATAGCCTTGAACAACTTTCAAGGCGGAACTACGGAAATTAAACTTATTAATCAGAGCAACCTGACCGAACCGCAAAGTAAATTAAAAAACACCGAACCGCAAGGTAAATTAAAAATCCAACGACGGAACTTCCGATTTGCGCTGCTTCAAGGCACCTTCATGCGTATTAACCTCGCATTTGCGGATTCATCGACGGTGCTTCCTGCTTTTATCCATAAATTAAGCGGTTCCGACCTGCTGGTAGGTTTAACCGGTTCAATGATGACAGCAGGCTGGATGTGGCCCCAACTGTTGATGTCCAACCTACTGGAACACCGTCCCCGCAAAATGTCCTTCTACGCACTCGGTATGAGTGTCCGCGTATTGGCATGGCTCGCCATCTTTTTCTGCACCATCGCAATCGGCGAGCAAAACCCGATGTTGCTCGCTGCCTGCTTTCTCGGATTCTATTTCTTATCTTCCTCCGCTATGGGCGTTTCGACGCTCCCTTACATGGACATCGTCTCCAAATCCATAGAACCGCAGCGGCGCGCCCGTTTCTTTAGTTTACGGCAACTGTACGGCGGTTTTTTCGCCATCTGGGTCGGGTTCCTCGTGCGTGCTGTCCTCGGAAACGAAGACGAATTTACGGGGATACTCGGCAGTATTACGCAAACCTTCAAAACGTTCACCATGTATTTCATCAGTTCTATCTGTAATGTGGAGACGGATCTCGGTTTTCCCTATAACTACGCCTTCCTCTTTATCTGTTCGGTGACCGCAGCGTTTCTTTCATTCGTCAGTTTCTTAGGCGTGCGTGAACCGATCCACCCTGTCCAACCGACACGGCAACCCATCTCTGAACATTTAAAGCAGGGACCGCACTTCCTCCGGACAGACGCGAATTACCGACGTTTTATTCTTTTTCGCGTCTTTGGACATGTTTCTGGGATGGCATCTCCCTTTTATATCCCTTACGCGCTGGACGGACTCGGACTTTCTGAGGCGACAATAGGCTTTTTTATCGTCTGTTCCGCGTTGAGCGGTGTGATTTCAAACACAATGTGGGGGTATGTCGGTGAGAAGTATGGCGTACGATGGCTCCTGATTATCACCGCAGGACTGATGGGGATCCCTCCCGCAATCGCCTTTTCTTCGGGTGTATTGCCAGTGTCGTTCCAAATGCCAGCCTTTTTGCTGATTTTCATAGTCGGCGGTATTTTGGGGAACGGCATGATGGTCGGTTTCATGGCGTACATGCTGAACATCGCACCCCCACGGAACCGTCCGACTTACATCGGTTTTATGAACACGTTGCTCATGCCTGTGAGTTTCGCGCCGGTGTTAGGTGGGCTTCTTGCACCCTATATCGGTTATCGGTGGTTGTTCGCACTCTCAATCGGCATCTCTATTGCAGCCTTCCGCATCGCTACCGGTCTGCAAGAAATTATGCATGATAACGAAGTAGAAACTGAAACCGACGACTGAATGCCTGCATTGCCCTTTATAAAGTCCTTGAAGTTTAATGCCACCTTCGGTATAATATAGACGTTCATAGCCGCGCGTTTATTACGCGTCGCGCGCTTCTACGTGCTCTTCGTCGTCAATATTTGCGTTAACTCTGCATGCTAATGAAAAAAATCTAAAATGGAGTTTTCAGCAATGGCTTATAGTAACTTCACCTTAGAAACCGTACAGAAAACGTTTCAACTTGAAAAGATTGAATCTACAGACATCTTTTCTCATATTGAGCCGGTAGAGCCAAGCGAAGACCTCACGAGGGAATTGGCAAAAAAAGTGCCGTTAGCGATCGCCATAAGAACAGAGAAAGCGCGCTCGGAATTGATTGTCGCTAACATTCTCGTTGAACTCCGCGAGCACTTTAAGCATCGCATCAGTTTTTTTTCGGGGATTGACTTCAGCGTTGATCCCGAAAGTGGATTAACAGGTGTGTGCGATTTTTTGGTGAGTCTATCGCCAGACCAATTCTATCTGGAGGCACCTGCCATTATCCTTGTTGAAGCAAAGAATGCTGATCCCGCAACTGGATTGGGACAGTGCGTTGCGGAGATGCTCGCAGCCCAACGCTTTAACGCAGAAAAAGGGAATGAGATTCCCTGCATTTATGGAGCCACGACTACTGGCACTGAGTGGCTATTCCTCAAATTGGAAGGACAAAAACTCTATGTTGATATGGGAGTTTACCAGATTAGACAGTGCAGCGAGATCCTCGGCATCCTCTCAAGCATGATTGACCAAAAGGCATAGGAACAAAAAATGCAAATGGGCCCCGGCCTATTAACCGCACCTACTGTGTAAGAACAGGCGTCCTTCCCTGATTTGCATCCGTAAGTTCATTGTAGAGACAAAGTTACCTTAGCAATATATTCTATCAGAACAGTCGATATTTATTTTGGTTATTGAACCCCCTAAATCCGCCTTATCAGGGGGACTTTAAGAGGGAATCTGTAAGTCCTATCCATGTGCCGGCACGAATGCTCAATTCACAGTTCACTTACATAGTGAAGGGAGATATGACAGATGAAAATCGTAGTAGCGAATTTAATGCTTGCGTGTGTCAGTTTAATCGTTCTAAGTTTGGTGTTTACCGGCATCAGTAACGCTGAATTTGATCTAAAAACTGTTGCCGGGATGTGGTTCTTTGATGAAGGTAAGGGGAATATAGCGGCGGATGCCTCTGAAAATGGTAAAGACGGAGAAATTATGAACGCTCCGAAATGGATAAAGGACGGTAAATTCGGAGCCGCACTGGAATTTGATGGCAATGAGAGTAAAGGGCATGTTCTTGTCGGGAATTTAGAGTTGGCTGGAGAGGTCACAGTGGTGCTGTGGGCGAAACCGAGTGATGTTGCCAATGATGATCGGTTAATATCGAATGTCAGTGGACCAACGAACCCTGCTTTCGCAATTCGGTTCCAAAATGGCGCAGTTGACATTTGGGGCAGGGCATGGAAACCCGTCATCCCAAAATTTGATGAGGATAAATGGGGACACTATGCGTTTGTATTGGATGATGAAGGAAACGCAACGGGCTATTACAACGGCAAAGAAGGTGCCACAGTTGCCGACACCTATGTTTTTACGGATATCAGTATCGGGGCAACTTTTTTGCATCAATGGGGACAATATTATTCCGGGGTCTTTGACGATATCGCGTTTTTCACTGTCGCGTTGACTGCGGCTGATATTAAAACCATCATGACAACGGGTCTCAAATCCGCGTTGGCGGTTTATCCCGCTGGCAAATTAGCCACCACATGGGGAAATATAAAGAGCAATTGGTAAGGGTTAAACTCAGTGCAAAGCAACTTTTATCAGGTAGAATCCGATTTACTTAAGACAATCCTCGTCGTCATGGCAGTAGTAATAGGTCTCTCGGTTTCCTATGCGGAAGATCGTGTTGCAGGGCATTGGGCGGGAGAGATTGAGATTCCCGGTCAACCCATCGCTGTGAAGATTGATCTCACTATCAACGACAGTGACTGGAGCGGAACTATCGACATTCCAGCACAAGGTGCGAAAGGCTTGCCGCTATCTGAAATCGGCGTTACGGAAAACGATGAGGGTGTACAGGTCAAGTTCTCAATTCGCGGCATTCCGGGGAATCCGACCTTTGATGGAGAACTACAAGACGGTGCTATCAGTGGTAGGTTCAGCCAAAGTGGTGCCACATTCGATTTCCGCCTTTCCCGTGATATAGTCGTCAAGGATCCCAAAAGACCGCAAGAACCCAAACCGCCGTTCCCCTATAAAATCGAAGAGGTAGCATTTCAAAACGGCACGGTTAACCTCGCTGGAACTTTGACGTTACCCCAAGGGGACGGTCCGTTTCCGGCGGTGCTGCTCATCTCCGGCAGTGGTCTACAGGATCGAGATGAGACATTGGTCGGACACAAACCGTTTTGGGTGCTTGCCGACCATCTGAGCCGCGCAGATATTGCTGTGCTTCGTGTGGATGATCCCGGTATCGGCAAGTCAACGCCGCATCCCAAACCGCCAACAACAGCGGATTTCGCAACGGACGTGGAAGCAGGTGTGGCGTTCCTTAAGCGGGATAGACGCGTCAGCAGTATTGGGTTGATCGGTCATAGCGAAGGCGGTCTCATCGCAGCCATCGTCGCGAGTCGCAGCAGTGATGTCGGTTTCATTGTGCTGATGGCAGGTCCTGGTGTACCTGGTGCTGAGTTGTTGCGGAAACAGAACGAACGCATTTTTGGTGCAGCGGGCATCGCCGGTGAGCGGAAACAGAATTTACTGGTGATCCTCGATCAGTTGTTTCCGATCTTGACTTCAGAAGATATGGCGGCGGACAAACGGCGACAAGCGGTTGAGGAAATTGTACGCAAGCAGTATGAAATTAACGGTGTGCCGCCTGCACAACAGGACAAGGCACACATACGGGCACTCGCGGAACAGTCGCTGACCCCGTGGATGCGCTATTTCCTTACTTTCGATCCACGTCCTGCTCTTGAGAAAATCCGAGTGCCTGTCCTCGCACTCAACGGTGAACTGGATGTGCAGGTTGACGCTGAGCAAAACCTCACTGCTATCGTCGCAGCTCTCAAAAAAGGCGGCAATCACAAAATTACTGTGCATCGTTTGCCGGAGCATAACCATCTGTTCCAGCGCGCTAAAACGGGCTTAGTCAACGAGTACGGGACCATTGAGGAGACTATCTCACCGATGGTATTGGACTTGATTCGAGACTGGGTGTTGTCGGTAACGCAATGAGAAGAAGGCGATGTTTTATACGCTTTTGAAAATCTTCAAATATATGGAGAGAACACATGGAATATCAAGTACTCATTACTGTCTTTGTAGTCGTTGCACTGGTATTGGCAAATGAACTTAGTAGTGTGATGGCAGCTGAACCTGAAGGACTTGTCGGTCATTGGGATTTTGATGATGGCACAGGAACTGATCTCTCTGGGAACGGTAACCACGCCGTTCTTGGTGGAACAACAATCTATTCACTCGGTGAAGGACGTGCTTGCATCGAAGTAATGCGGAAGACAGAGCCGATGCGAATCCCTGTGTCTGAGAATTCCCCACTTGCGATATCGCGTGGCACAATCTGTTTCTGGTTAAATGCGGGATCGGATAGGTCCAACATCCTCGAATATAACAACAATGCGATCGAAATTAACAACTATCGTGGCTGTTTTCAAGTGCGTTTTCGGGGTGAAAAGGATTTTGAATACTGGGAAGGGATCCTTGATTACGACTGGCCCAAGTACGACCTGCGCGAATGGGCGTTTTATCCACACGTGAAAGCCTCCGTTGGTGATTCCGAGTGGCATCTGTTCGCGGTCGCCTACGATGACGAAGCGAAGCAGATCGTCGGATGGCGTGATGGTGAGCAGATCGCAACAATTGATTTATCTACAGTGGACATGGAACCGCTGCGCCGGGAGGGTTTAACTGAGATTCAGACCAGTGGAGACTTTACTGGCTATCTCGACGATCTCCGTATCTATAACAAGCCGCTGACCGACGCTGAAATCCGTCAGATTTACGATGCGACGAAAGCCATCTATGCGGGAAGACGGGATACGAATCCTACCGATAAAGAGCGGAACACTTACAAATACCAAGAAGTAGACAGGACGCTCTACAAGACGTGGCTACAGTTCAATCCACTCGCGACTGAACAGCCGAATCAGGATCTGTTTAAAAACATTGTTGCTGAAGGCACAAATTCGACCGTCCAGACGGCTGCTGCTGAATTGGCACAGGCGGCGGAATCTATGTTTGGTTTCAAGCCTGCTGTTTCGGAGACCGCCACTGTCACTGGACCGAAGGTTATTCTCGGAACAGCCGAGACCTCCAACTGGATACGCGATCGCGCTGAAGACCTCCAACTGGATCGAATCGAAGGTGATGGGTTCGTCATCAAGGCGATGGAAGGGGCGGTTGTTGTTGCGGGCGGGATACCCGCAGGCGTTATTTTTGGGGCATTCGATCTGATCCGTCGCATTCAAATCGGGCAAGACCCGCTTGAACTCGATGTACTCGAAAATCCAACGGTGCCTATCCGTATGGTCGCACACTGGTCCTACTTCCGTGGGCTTTTCGGAGATAGATGGCGTGGGGGTGGCAGAGACAACTCAATTTTCAGTTGGGAAGAGTTACGCACCGGCGATACCAAGTTAATCCGAGATTGGGTGCGTATGCTGGCATCGTGCGGTTGGAACGCGCTCTGTCCGAGTGAGATTAACTGGCACTACCGAAACAATTTCTTAGAGCATTTGGATGAGGTCGAAAAACTTGGCGACATCTGCCGAGACTACGGTATCAAACTCTATTGGAGTCCGAATTATCTCCTTGCACTCGACCAAGAGACCGCTGACGCGCTCTATGCTCGCGTGCCCGACTTCGGTGGATACATGATGAAACTCGGTTCAGAGAAACAGAACGGCGATCCACGTCCCCCGATGGTGAACCGCATTGCCGACACACTGAAGCCTTACGGTGGAAAAGTACTTGTACGGGCATTCGTCTACGGTAACCTCCGATACACGCCAGAACCCTACCGAAACCTAATCCCTTACGACTTATTCGCACACGAAGATGGCAACTTCCGGGATAACGTCATTATAGTGCCCAAAGGCAGCCCCTTGGATTGGGACCTTGCGGCACCCATTCCTTCTCTTGATGGCGCGATTCAGAAAAATTTATATGGCAGTGAACTCGTCATTGACAAAAGTTGGCCCGTCTCCTGGGTCAAGAAATGGAAATGGTGGTTTGAGCAGGATACCTATCGCAACGGACCGGGAAGCCTGAACAAATTCAATGTCGATTGCATCATGGGTGTGTCTATGATCTCACCTGCACCCGCATGGACGAAATCTCCATTGAACGCTGTGAATTATTACGGATTGGGGCGACTCTCTTGGAACCCAGACCTCACAGTGGATGAGATCTACACAGAATGGATTCAGCAGACGTTTGGCGATGATCCAGAGGTGCTAAGGACAACCAAAACGATCTTGATGATGCTCGAAGAAGTCACGCGCAAGACCTATAACTACCGTGGGTATCGCGGCATCTGGCTTGACTCCAGCGACCCCGGTATGGCACAAGTCAAGACTCCGTATGTAGTCAATAAAGAGGGCGCAGGTACTATAACACCGGCGTTGCGTGAGCGTGTGTTAGCACAGTATGCGCCAGGGCTTCGTGAGATATATGGAGATCCGTTACGCGGAGAAGTACATCTCACTGCCTTCCACTTCACAGCACACGATCGGCGACTCTCTATCGGCAGAACCCTCATACAGGACATCTATGCCAACATGGAAGAGGGCGTTGAGATGGCTGCGCAGGCAGCCGAGTTGTGGAGAACGCTTGAAGGCAAGGTAGATACCCATAGATACGAATACACCCTACAGACCTTGATAGACTATACCGCGTCCGTACGTAGCATGACCCTTAAGAAATGGGTGACGAACTTTGAAGCACATACCGGCAGGACACGCGAGGACACACTCGCAGGATTAACGCAAGAAGCACTTGCAGAGGTCGGTACCTACAACGTGCGACATTTCGGTGCTATTGCCGATGGAAAATCCGATGATGCAGATGCAATCAACCGAGCTATCGCTGCCTGCAACGCTGCTGGTGGTGGCACTGTTCTCGTGCCGTCTGGGGTCTATGCAACCGGCGCTATCCACCTGAAAAGCAACGTTACCCTTGCTATTGACGCAGGGGCGACACTCAAGGCTTTGCCTGACACAGATGTAGCACTGCTTATGGGAGAAAACCTCGAAAATGTAAACATTTACGGTCCCGGTACCGTTAATGGAATAGGCAACAACGGTATTACGCTACAACACTGCAAAAATGTGGAAATCCGCAATTTGAGCGTCTATCGCGGTGGTGATTCCGCGATTCTTGCCTTAGGTTGTGACGGTATGCTGATAGATAACGTCAACATCCGAACCGATCGTGATGGTCTCAATATCTCTGAGTGTAGAAATGTGACGGTTAGCGACTGTCGTATCGACGCTGTACGCCGCGAATACGGGAGACCTATTGGCGGCGGTGAGGCGATCAAGGTCGATGACGAAGTCCTCCCATCAAAAAGTGTTACCGTTCAAGATTGCTTCCTCGTCAATGGGGATACCCTTCAATGAAAATCACAGAGATTGAGGTTCATGAGATCACCCTTGAATACGAAGATTTTCTCGCCTATCAACTCAATCACTACTACGGTCCAATCCGGCGTACCGTGTATGTTGTCCACACGGATACAGGTTTAGAGGGGTTGGGTGAGAGTGGGAGACCTGAACCTCAAAATGTCATTGACCAGTACATCAGGACGAACCCGTTTGACTGGATAGGAGACGAAACCTCGCTTGGGCTTGGCACGGCGATGTACGACTTGATAGGGAAGGCAGCAGGCGTGCCTGTCTATAAACTTTTCGGGCAAAAGTATCGTTCATGGGTACCTGTGGGATGTTGGACCGTCTCAACGGACCCTTCGCGCATGGCGGATACCGTCGCTACCTACGCAGCACAGGGATACACGTGGATGAAGTATCATCTCTCGCCCTTTGAGAATGTGCTCGATCAGACCGAGGCGATGGAAGCCGTTGCACCAGAGGGATTCAAGATCCACTACGACTTTACGATGGGCGGTACAGATGACCATATCCCTGAGTTGGTTGATGCGTTGTCTAAATATCGGATTGCGGGTTGCTTTGAAGATCCGTTACCTGGGGAGGACATACAGGGGTACATTGAACTCCGCCAACGCTCACGGCTCCCGATTGTGCTCCACCATTTTCCGATGGGGGCAACTTACGAGGTGTTCATGAATCCCGCGGATATTTACATGCTCGGTCACGCCAAGATCGGCGATGCTGTTCGACGCGCAGGTCTTTTTGCTGCGAACGAGAGTCCATTTATGCTTCAGAATGTCGGTGGGAATATCACGCGCGCGATGACAACTCACATGATGGCAGCGTTTCCAACAGCGACCTTTCATTTCCATTCGGATACCGAGACATGGAAGACGGATGTAGTCAACGAAGCGTTGACACCGATTAACGGGTTTGTGCGTGTCCCCGAATCTCCTGGGCTTGGTGTGACGCTGAATCGTGATGAATTGGAGCGTCTGAAGGCTTTAGAACTACCTGAACAGAAGCCGTGGATCCTCAAATCTCGATTTAGGAACGGCACGCGTATGTATAACATCGCGGACCCCAGAAACTCGCTCTTCATGGTCCGTCCGGATCGGAGTCGGTTGATTCCGATGCGTTATACCTCCCCGATTTCTACAACCTATTGGGACGACGATGGCACTTCCGAATATAGAACAACCTTTGCGCGTATTGAACGGGAAGGTGTGGTTTTGGAGAGCGGTGTGTAGATTGGTTGAACCTTAGTGAAACCCATAGGTGGCAATTTATATAGGACTTACGCATTGAGGTGTTGTCCATCTGACCATCCTGATAAAAGTTTGATGCTCGAAAATTGCTTAAGGTCTGCCGACATTCCTATTTCAGTTGTAATCCTCAGTCTATGTTTGGTATACTATCTCGTGTAGAATAAAAGTGTACCGATATAGACATGAAATAGCCAAGATTCCATCCAATATTTGGGAAAAGAACTGCCGTTTCTCATGAAGTTTAATAAAATATTTGGGTAATTCTATATTTTCCTCAGGCCCGGTAGGTTTGGTTTCCTAACCGAACCGGACTTCCCTAAAAATTACCCGATTAAATTCTTAATCTTCATCTGAACAGCATTGCCTATCTCCCTTCACAAAATTATAGATAATGTATTTCAACAAAAAGTTTGCCCTCCTGTTTCTCGGTAGCATCATATTATCCATGGCGACAGGTTGCTTCACGGATACCGCTGAACAATCTGAGCCATCTAAAAAGGCGTTTGTCTCTAACCCCACCAATACTGAAAAAGGCTTAAGTCGCACTGAGGCTTTTTCATCAAATCTGCCAATTATTATTATTGATACCTCTGGAGAATGGATTCGCGACGAACCGAAAATTCCGGCGCGGATGAAGATAATTTATGATGAATCCGGCGGTAGAAACACCCTAAATAGCCGACATATTGATTTCGATGGAAAAATCGGCATTGAGTTGAGAGGAAAGACGTCGCTCCGGTTCCGAAAACATCAGTACGGTGTTGAAATCCAAGACGATGCGGGTAACGACAAAGATGCATCGTTATTGCAATTGCCAGCGGAATCAGACTGGGTGCTGAATGGACCTTATTCCGATAAAACCCTCATGCGAAATTATTTGGCGTACGAGTTCAGTAATCGCATCGGCAGATACGCAAGTAGAACAAAGTTTGTTGAAATGTTTCTCAACGATAAAAGGGATCCAACAATCGGAGACAAACATTACGTCGGAGTCTATCTACTCATAGAAAAGATTAAACGCGGAAAAGACCGTGTTGATATTAAATCGCTGAAACCCGCGGACATCACCGGCGGCTATATCCTGAAAATCGACAAAATGGACTGGTACGAGACCTATTTCTCCACACATTATGGCACACGGTTGTTTCATGTTTATCCGAAAGGACGCGAGATGTCCGACCCCCAAAAAACGTGGATTCAGAACTATATGAACGAATTTGAATCCACGTTGGCTGGAAAGGATTTTAAGGACCCCGAACACGGATACGCCAAGTACATAGATACCGACGCATTCATCGACCATTTCATCATCAACGAACTCTTCAGGAACATAGATGGGTTTCGGAACAGCACATATATGTACAAAGACAGAGGCGGCAAACTGACAATGGGTCCCGTCTGGGATTTCAATCTCTCAATGGGCAATTCAAGTTTCAATCAGGGTTGGAGAGCGGATGGGTGGTTGATTTACACAAACCCTGTCCCTTTCTGGTGGGATCGACTGCTAACAGATAGAAATTTCACACGAAAACTCCTCAAGAGATGGCAAGAACTCCGGAAAGATACACTCGCCACTTCAGAACTCCTTAAGGAAATTGATCAGGCTGCCGAATTGCTGTCCGAAGCACAAGAACGAAATTTCCAGAGATGGCCCGTGCTGGGTCGCACTATGTTTGGGAATCCCAACCGGGGTTATGCTACATATCAGCGAGAGGTCAAACAGATGAAAATATGGATAAATGCCCGTCTGAAATGGATGGATAAACATATCGCATCGCCACGTTCATCTCCTTTCAACGTTCAGAGACCGGAACGTTTCCGGTAAAACTCTTAACCGGTAACTGACAACCGTTTGCCATTTTCTCAAATTATGCATCTTTTGCACCTATAAATTGCGTCACTAATAATTAGAACCTTATATTTCATACGATACGCTATTGATGGATAAATTTTGCCCCGTTTTGTGCAAGGTAAATATAGAGGATGCCCCGTTTTGTG
Organism: Candidatus Poribacteria bacterium; assembly: GCA_012270875.1. GTDB lineage: Bacteria > Poribacteria > WGA-4E > WGA-4E > WGA-3G > WGA-3G. Next base: position 28,465 of record JAAXHI010000460.1, read on the forward strand.
CAGCTGCTTTTGAACGGTACGCTATCGCTGAGATGGCACGGAATTTGCTGCTACGGTATTAAGGCAAAATTTGTCTCTGTTAACAACAATATCACCTAACCTCATAGTTGCGTACTGATAACACGAAAGGAAAACTAATGACAACGACACCAAACACTGACGCAATGCATGCCGACGATGTCGCTGCAATTGACGAACTACGCGAAGTCTACGACCAATTAAAACAGACACTTGCTAAAATCATCGTCGGTCAAGATCAGGTTATTGAAGACTTGGCGATCTGCCTGTTTTCGCAAGGACACGCACTCTTGATGGGTGTTCCCGGCTTAGCAAAAACACTGTTAGTGAGCCGATTCGCCGAGACGATGGCGTTACAGTTCAGCCGAATCCAGTTCACGCCTGATCTGATGCCGATGGACATCACCGGAACCGACATCCTTCAGGAAGTCCCAGGCGGTAAGCGGGAATTCGAGTTCGTAAAAGGTCCGCTCTTCGCCAATCTCATCCTCGCTGACGAGATTAACCGTGCCCCCTCAAAAACGCAAGCCGCCATGCTTGAAGCGATGCAGGAATACAAAATCACGGTCATCGGTAGAACATACCAACTGACACCCCCCTTCTTCGTACTGGCGACCCAGAACCCCATAGAGCAGGAGGGGACATATCCGTTGCCGGAGGCGCAACTCGATCGTTTCATGTTCAGAATTGAGGTAGACTATCCGGCGCGGTCTGAGGAGATAGAGATTGCCCGGACCACAACGGGTGTGGCACTCCCAACACTTGAACACGTCCTAACAGGCGAACGCGTGCTCGCATTTCAAGACCTCGTGCGTCGGGTGCCAGTAGCGGAGCATATCTACGAATTCGCCGTTGATTTGGTACGGAGCACACGTCCGAAGGACGATGCATCACCTGACTGGTTGAAGCCGCTTGTGGCTTGGGGTGCCGGTCCGCGGGCGGTTCAATACTTGATTTTGGGTGCGAAAGCACGCGCTGCACTCAGTGGCAGCTACATGGCACGACTCGAAGATGTCGTCGCTGTGGCGAATCCGGTGTTGGCACACCGCGTCATTACATCGTTCGCAGCGGAATCCGAGAACATCACCAGCCAAGACATCGTCAATCGTCTCGTTGAAGAGTTGTCGGAGCAGGGGTAGACTATGGCACTGCAACTCAAACGGGATTATCTCAATCAGAAGGTCTTGGAACGCCTCTCCACACTCCAATTGCACGCTCGACTCCCTATGATCGGAAATGTGTCTGGTAAACACCGGAGTCCGATTCGCGGCTCCAGCCTCGAGTTTGCGGAGTACCGTAAGTACGTCCCAGGCGATGACACACGCCGACTCGATTGGCGTGCTTATGCGCGGAATGACCGCTACTACATCAAGGAATTTGAAGCCGATACGAACCTGCGGATGTGCTTGATTGTGGATACCAGCGGTTCAATGGATTTCGCACACAACGGTATGAGTAAACTTGACTACGCACGTCGCGTGGCGGGCACCTTAGCCTATATAGCCGCGCTACAGGGGGATGCCGTTGGACTCTACTGTGCGGGTAAAGAATTTCACATAGAAATCCCACCGAAACGGAGTGCAACACATCTGAGTGCTGTCCTTGATGAATTAGGAACCATCGAGGCATCGGGTGAGACCGGGTTGGCTGATGTTCTCCACGAAACCGCCGAACGTGTCCCACAGCGCGCACTGATTGTCGTCGTTTCGGATCTATTCATTGAACCCGGAATCGTCCGAAATTGTTTTGAGCACCTACGATTCCGTAAGCATGATGTCGCTGTGTTTCACCTTATGGAGCAGAACGAACTGGAATTTGAATTTGATCGTCCGATGCGATTTGTTGACATGGAAGGCGGCGAACCGATACTCGCGGATCCAACTGTCATCGGCACGCAGTACCGGCGCGCGATGGAAATATACCTCGAAAGTATGGACGAGGTCATTCGGGATACTGAGGTCGATTACCACCGTATCTTCATCCACGAGGATTACGGCGACGTATTGGCGCGGTTCTTGTTAGGACGGACACCGAAAAAACAGAAGTGAGGGATGGCTATCAGCTGTCGGCTATCAGCAATCAGTTAAGAGGGTTCCGATAAAGTTAGACTTCTCTTACTGACTGCCGACGGCTGACCGCTGATAGCCATTAGGAGGAACAATGAGTTTTTTGCAACCGTTAGCATTAATCGCACTCCCCTTAATGGCACTGCCGATCATTATCCATCTAATCAATCAGCAGCGGCACCGGACCGTCCCTTGGGCAGCGATGATGTTCCTAATGCGTGCGAAGCGTATGAGCAGAGGCATGGCACGGCTTCGGCATCTGCTTATCCTATTAATGCGTGTCCTCGCTATCGGTGCTTTGATTTTTGCGATTAGCCGTCCACTGTCGGGTGGCTGGTTAGGAAGCGTCGGATTGAGTAAGCCGGATGCCACGTTGATTCTTCTCGATCGCTCCGCCAGTATGGAAGTCCAAGACCTGCAGGCGGGAGAGTCAAAAAGATCCACAGCACTGAAACGGCTCGCGCAATTATTGGAACAAGGCGATTACGGAACACATTTGCTGCTAATTGACAGTGCCAGCGGGCAGCTGCAAGAAGTCGATTCACCGAAAGCACTGTTGGGTCTACCGATGACCGAAGCCAGTGCCGCCAGCGCGAATATTCCGGGGATGCTTGAGACGGCTTTGGCGTATCTCAAGGCAAATGAGTCAGGACGCGCCGAAATCTGGATCTGTTCGGATTTGAAGGAGAACGATTGGGATGTCCATAGTGGTCGCTGGAACGCGATGCGTGAGGAATTCGCTCAGTTGGAAGGTGTCCACCATTTCTTGCTGGCATATACAGATCCACCTGCCAATAACTTATCGGTCCGAGTGGAAAACGTACAACGCTGGGAACGTGGCAACGCTGCAGAACTCCTGCTTGATGTAATCGTGCGCACCGAGGGTGAAGTCCCGTCTCTTACGACCGAAGAACGCAGTGTGGTGCGGCGCGTGCCGATTGAATTTGAAGTCAATAACGTGCGATCCGTGGTTGAAGTGGAGCTTGACACGCTCGGTGCGTCTTTGAAAGGACACCGCATCCCTATTGATACGAAACTTAGTTCGGGGTGGGGATCGGTGAGTTTGCCGGGTGATGCGAACCCGTTGGACAATCGGTTTTTCTTTACCTTTTCTGAACCGCCGGTACGAAAAGCAGTCGTCGTCAGTGATGACCCAAAAGTGGGTGAAGCGTTCCGTAGAGCACTTGCTATTCCGACAGATGTTCGACTACAACACCATGTTGATGTGATGCCTATGAACCGAGTCGCCGAAATCGACTGGGAAAATACTGGATTGTTGATTTGGCAGGGAACACTACCAAGCGGGTTGGTAGCGGAACAGATTCAGCATTTCGTCAATAACGGACGCGTGGCTATGTTCTTTCCGTCGAAGTTACGCACACAAACCGCTACGGGTAAGCCATTCTTTGCTTCACGCTGGGGAGATTGGCAATCTACTACGGGTGAACAGTCCGATACAACAGGCGATATCTCGTGGTGGCGTGGCGATGCGGATATACTGGCACACGCAGAGAGTGGAGATGCTTTGCCGTTGAGCGAACTCCGTACCTACCAATATCGCACCTTTGAGAGCCAAGGGACACTCTTGGCAAGGTTTGACAACGATGCACCTTTACTAACACGGGTGGCTACCGATCAGGGAGCAGCATATTTTTGTAGCACACTCCCGACAGCACAATTTTCTTCGCTCGAACGGGACGGTGTCGTCTTTTATGTCATGTTACAACGGGCATTGGCTGAAGGGTGTCAGACGTTGGCTGTCGCATCGCAACGCGACGCAGAAATTGATGCCCTCGCTGACCGAAATCAGTGGGAACCTGTGGCGCCTGCTGAGGACAATGCGTCTCTCTCACAACGTGGATTACATGCAGGCGTTTATCGAGACGAGGCGTATTGGGCAGCTGTCAATCGCAGCCAAGCGGAGGACACTGCAAAGACATCGCCGCTTGAGACGGTTGACGCGTTGTTTGATGGGTTGTCGTACCGGAGAATTGATGTTAATGTCGGCGATACATCCGCCTTAGCGAGTGAACTCTGGCGTATCTTTCTCATAGCGATGGCAATCGCACTCATTCTGGAAGCGGTGCTGAGTTTGCCGAGCCGAAAAACCGAAAGCAGCCCCTTAATAGATCTCGCAGTCGCGGAGGGAACGACAGAATAGCAGCCGACTGCCGATAGCCAAAAAGAGGAAATATAAAAAAATGCAAGAACAACAGGGAAGCTTAGAGTTCCTCTCAAACAATTCCGTCACGGTCTTAGGACTGATTATTGTGGTTGTGACAGGTGTATTATGCTGGCTGGCATGGCACCGCAGCGGTTATCGTAAGCAAACCGGATGGCTTGAGTTACTGCGTTTTGTGTTGGTCTGCTTAGTGGTTGTTACCTTGAATCAGCCGGAATGGTTGAAGACACAGCCTCCGGATCGGCGCTCGACACTCGCAGTTCTCTGGGACCAATCCAAGAGTATGGAGACGCGGGATGTCTTTGAAGATCAAGAGGTATCCGGTGCGCGTAAGAGTCGCGCTGAGACGATTCAACCGCTGATGTCTGAGGAAGTCTGGAAAGCCGGGTCCCCCTCCGATAATGGCGACAGGCAAGATGCAACCGATCTCAATATTGTGTTTGAGCCGTTCTCTTCGCAGTTGGATCCCGCAGATGAAGCGACGGATTTGAACGCCGGACTTTCACATGTGCTTGATACGCATACAAACCTTCGCGGCGTGGTCCTGCTATCGGACGGTGATTGGAATGTCGGGAACTCGCCAGTGGAGGCGGCTACAAGGTTTCGGATGAAAGGGATTCCTGTCTTTGCAATAGGCATCGGGAGCAAAGTACCCCTCCCCGACCTCGAATTAGTCAGGATGGACGCGCCGACCTATGGTGTCGCAAACAAGCAACTTCGGATCCCGTTTGTCGTGCGTAGTACCTTAGGGCAGGATCGGGATGTCCGTGTCACACTCAGCGTTGATAAGAAAGCGACAGTTACGAAAACGGTCCGTGTGCCAGCCATGAGTCAAGCGCAGGAGAATATCGTCTGGACACCGGGCGCGGAGGGGCAGGGAACAGGGGATTATACGCTAAACCTCCGTGTCGAGCGCGACGCAGCGGAATTGATCCCTGAGAATAATGAAATCTCTGCACCCATATCAATACGTAAAGAACAATTGAAAGTACTCGTCATCGAATCTTATCCGCGATGGGAATACCGCTATCTCCGAAACGCTTTAGAACGGGATTCGGGTGTTGAAGTAACATGCCTCCTCTTTCACCCCGAACTCCCTGATGTTGGCGGCGGTCGCACCTATATTAAACGTTTTCCTGACCCCAGAGAGTTAAGTCGTTATGATGTCGTGTTTCTTGGGGATGTCGGCGTGCAGGAAGACCAGTTGACGGTCGAACAGACACGGGAATTACGCAAATTAGTTGCTGCCCAAGCCTCAGGTCTCGTCTTTATGCCGGGGCGGGACGGCGCGCATCATTCGTTAATCCCCGGTCCCCTTGCCGACCTCTATCCTGTGGTCTTAGATTCGGCAACACCGGACGGGATCGGTTCAAGTATGCAAGGATATTTCGCACTCACAGCGTCCGGACAGCGTAGTTTGCTAACACGCCTTGGGGATACAGACCTTGACAACGGCGAAGTGTGGCGGAAGTTGCCTGGGTTTTTCTGGTACACTGGCATCAAACGTGCTAAGGTGGGTACCGAGACACTGGCAGTTCACGATCAAGTAGCGACTGCCGCCGGACGCGTACCACTGATCGTGACCAAAACATACGGCACCGGTAAAGTCTTATTTATGGGGACAGACAGTGCTTGGCGTTGGCGGCAAGGCGTTGAAGATAAGTACCACTACCGCTTCTGGAGTCAAGTCGCACGCTGGATGGCATATCGACGGCAAATGGCACAAAGCGAATTGATACGACTCTTCTACTCCCCTGACCGACCCAACGTTGATGATGTGCTGACGTTGCATGCCAACGCTATTGATAACGTCGGCGGTCCCTTGGATAGAGGTTCCGTTGTTGTACAAGCGATTTCACCATCAGGCAAAACGCAAACGATTCAATTGCAACCCGGGACAGAGGATATGACGGGTCTGTTCGTCGGTGCGTTTGTACCGAAAGAACCCGGAAACTACCGTCTCGTTGCGAGCAGTAGCGAAACCGGGGCATCTGTTCAAACGGATCTATCCGTACAAGGCTTAAATCGGGAACAGCAAGGACGTTTGGCACGTTTCGATGTATTAGAAGAAATTACCAAGATTACCGAAGGTAAGTTGGTCCCGATTTCTGAAGTGCCGAATCTATTAGAATATCTCGCAGCCTTACCAGAACCCGCACCGACTGTCCATCGCACACGGATCTGGGCACACCCAATCTGGGCGGGTTTCCTTGTCTTTTTACTCGGTGTGTTCTGGGTCGCACGAAAAATGAACGGAGCAGTGTAAACTGATAATCCTGAAAAGTCAAAAGCAGATAGACACCTACGATAAAACATGATATTATATACCATAAACAGGTGAATACGGGAGCCAAACCGATAACCAACGACCCATTCTGAAATAGAAGGAATTTATAATGCCTAAGAACTATAAAGTGGCAATAGTCGGTTGCGGTGGAATTTCTCACATGCACACCGGATGGTATGTCAATGAACCGAGAGCGACGTTGACCGCACTCGCCGATGTTGACCAAGAGCGTATGAAAGCCTACGGCGAACAGTACGGCGTCGAGAAACAGTATACCGATTATGTTGAGATGCTCGAAACAGAGGAGATTGATATTGTTTCGGTCTGTACGCGTCCGAAACTGCACGCACCCCTCGTGATTGGTGTCGCACGTTCTGGGGGCGGTGTGAAAGGAATCCTTTCTGAAAAACCGATGGCGGAAAATCTCGGACAGGCGCGGGAGATGCTTGAGACGTGTGCACAGCACAATGTGAAATTAGCGATTGACCATCAACTCCGGTTTAACGCGCCCTATGTCGTCGCAAAAGAGATGATTGCTGACGGTCAGATCGGTGAACTCTTCCGAATCCACGGTATCTGCGGCGGCGGCGACCTGAAGGACAATGCCACGCATACCGTCGATCTGATGCGGTTTATTTACGGCGATCGTCCGATTAGTTGGGTCATGGGACAGATTGAACGGATCGGTACACCGACCAAATACGATCTACACTCTGAGAATTTCGCAGTCGGGTACTTCAAATTTGAAGACAACGTCCGTGGCATCATTGAATCAGGCAACGATACCGCACCCGGCTATCACCATATTTACTGCTACGGGACAGAAGGCGAAATCGAGTTGAGTGCCCCAGGTGGACCGGCACTCCGTATCCGTAACCAGCAATCTGGCGGCGCGTGGGTAACACCGGAATTACCTTCAGAAATTACGCCAGTACAAGACCTGATTGCAGCCATTGACGAGGATCGAGAACACCGATCAAGCGGTTCTCAGGGATACGCTTCTTTAGAACTCCTTATGGCGATTTATGAGTCGTCTCGGAAACGACAGCGGGTTCATCTGCCCCTCGAAGAGATGGAATCGCCGTTAACATTAATGATTGATGATGGATGGGTATAATAGTATTTCGGGATTATACAATTAAATCAGTGGAATAGTCGTCAGTCGTCGGCGAGAGGTTCTTTGCTGATGGCTGATGGCTGATAGCCGATAGCCGATGGCTAAAAGGAAATATAAAAATCTGGTAGTTTGTAGCATAATCTGTTATCCGTAACCGTAGCCTGCTACAACGGACGCAGGCGGATCTACGGAATGGGACTTTCAAATCCAAATCTGCCTAACCGAACCGCAAGGAAATATAAAAAAATGAACCAAACACAAGAAAAACCACGCGATAGTGGACAGCAGCAGCAAAAAGTCAACTTACCACCTCGTATGAAGGCGGCACTTGAACAGTACCAAAAACGGGTATGGATCATCAAACTCGTTGAAGGAACTCTGGCGGCAATCTTCGGTATCATGATTTCGTATCTGATCGTGTTTGGCTTAGATCGAATGTTTGATACACCTACGTTCTTACGGGTACTTATCCTACTGACCGGGATGCTCGGAATGGTGCTCTTTTTGCCCCTGAAGTATTATAATTGGGTATGGAAGCATCGGCAGTTGGAAGGGATTGCCCGACTGCTGCAACATAAATTTCCACGTTTTGGTAACCACGTACTCGGCATCGTGGAACTCGCATCCAATAGATCGGATAGATCCGCAAGTCCCGCTTTGGTCGAGGCAGCGATGCGGCAGGTTGACGACGAGGTGGCGAAACATAATCTCGCAGACGCTGTGCCGAATCCACGACATCGCCGCTGGGCATGGGTGGCAGGGATCCCCTTAATACTGGTTGTGATTGGGATAATTGTGATCCCCGCAACGAGTCGGAACACGCTGGCGCGGTGGCTAACGCCGTGGCGCGCTGTGGAGCGGTACACCTTCGCGCAACTCGAAGGCGAAACCGGGCTTCGGGTCGTCGCTTATGCGGAACCTTTTGATGTCGAAGCACGACTGAAAAACGATTCACCGTGGAAGCCTGAATCAGCGGAGGCGCGATACGCCGATCAGACACCCATCGTTGCCGAACGGGACGGCGCAGCCTACAAATTTCAGTTGCCACCACAAACGGCGGATGGGGATGTCAAGCTTCGGGTCGGAGACGCACAGCGTTCCATCCCAGTTGAACCCAAATTGCGTCCCGCGCTGAAAGACCTTACTGCCAAAGTCGAATTGCCGGATTATCTACAACACCAAGAACCGCGAGTAGATGATGTCCGCGGCGGGATCGTGAATTTAGTGAAAGGCAGTACCGCCGTTTTGGAGGCTACCACTACACGGGAACTGTCAGAAGCGACACTCAACAATCGTCCACAAAAGGTGGATGGCGCACGCCTAACAACCGAACCCATATCTGTAGAGACGACAACGGAAATGCAACTCACATGGCGCGACCGGTTTGGACTCTCTGCGCGTGAGCCACAAGTCCTAAGATTCGAGGCACTTGATGATGAGGAGCCAACGGTTGCCTTCAATAAACTAAAGAACAATCAGGTCCTCATTTCTGATGAAGTGCTTCCCTTTGAAATTCAAGCAACGGACGATTTTGGTGTGAAGCGGATCGGCTTGGAATGGGCGGGGATCGCCAACCCAGTCCACAATCCCGAACCCGCAAGCGGTGAGAAAACCGTGTCGGCAGGTACGCCGACGGCAGACACCTTGACCGTAGCTGCCACATTTTCTGCCAAACGTGAAAATATAAAACCACAGAGTCTGCGATTACGTGCGTATGTTGAGGACTATCTACCCGATCGCGAGCGTGTCTATTCACCCTACCTCGTCCTCCACGTGCTTACGCCAGCAGAACACTTCAGGTGGTTGGTTGGACAGATGCAGCT
>JAAXHI010000460.1:38045-46891 GCA_012270875.1 Candidatus Poribacteria bacterium
ACTCGATAGTTTGATCGAAACCGGCGAAGAGTTGGTTCAAGAAGCGGCAAAGAATGAGGAGTTTGATGCAGATCAGCTTGAATCGTGGGGCGAAATATTAGAGCAGTTGGAAGAAATCGCTCGACAGAGAATGCCCTCTGTTGCCGACCTACTTGCACGCGCCGCTGAGGCACCCGGAACCCCTGCTGAAGCCGATGCTCCAAGTGAATCTACGGATAATAATGCCGGGCAACAGGGGGAGCAGTCAGCACAGGGACCCCCCTCGCTTTCTCGCGGTGAACCCAATAACTCCGAAGAGGTGGAGAAGTACGGACCTGACAGTCTACTACCTCCTGAAGAATTGGACGAAGCCCCTGAAGATCCGAACACTCCGGGCGCAGGCGTTAGCGTCAATCGGAGCAAACAGCCAGACGGTAAACCCGCTTACGCGCCTGCGAATCCGACACCTACTGTCTCTGATGTCGAATCCGGATTCAACGAAGGTGAAAGTGCGGAAGGGCAGCCACCACAAATCGTCGGCGGTCTCGGTATCCCTAACACTATTCTCAAGGGGAGCGGTAGAGACAAAGAAAACGAAGCAGACGAAGAGACATCAACACCTCAGGCAGCAGATCTCGTCGTCGAAGCAGTCGAAGAACAGCAGGAGTTGTTAGATGCCTTCGCCAAACTCGCAGAAGAGATGGGTCGGTTACTCGTCAGTTTTGAAAACAGTACGTTCGTTAAACGTCTAAAAGCCGCGTCCCGAAAACAGATTGACATCGCAGTAGACCTAAACGATTTGGATAGTTTCGGTCTTGAACGCAACGTTACCCAAAATCAACCCCGTCGGGAACGTTTGGCGGAACGCGAGACCAACGCGTCTGAAGCAGTGTCTACTATCATACAAGACATGGTGGCTTATGCCGATCGGCGACCCTCACCGAATTACTTGCGTGTTCTCGCCGAGATGCAGGACGCACTTGTATCAAACCAGATGGAAGACATAGCAAAAGCGATTAACAAGAATTTCGTCGGACAATCCACCATTGAGGCAGAATTTTGGGCAGATACACTCGATCGGTGGGCTGAGCAGCTGGTAGATCCGCTCCCTGATGCCCCGCCTGGGGAGGGTGGATTGATTACCCTACCGAATCTACCGCCAGAAATCGTCTTGGAAGTGTTGCGTATCATTGATCGCGAGATCACCTTGCGAGAGGAGACGCGCGAACTCGAGCAGGCGAAGGAAGCACTGACCACTGACACATACGAGGAACGCAGTGTTGATTTGTACGATACGCAAATTACGCTCACTGAGGATACCCGTGAGGTCGCAGCCCAAATCAGCCTTTTGCCTAACGTTCTGGAACGCCGAATCCAACAACAACTCGCGAAGGTGATGGCAGCCGCAGAGGTTATGGATGAGGTAGAGGACATCCTCGCGGAGCCAGATACAGGTCCGAAAGCGATTGCAGCGATAACGGAAGTGATTGAAATCTTGCTCCAAACGTGCCGACTCCCCAATACGCCTATGGTAACGACAGCACCCCCCGCAACGGCTGCGGCTTTGAGGCTTATGGGTCTTGGCGACGATAGCAGTGGAGCCTTCATCGAAAATCGGGCACCCAGACAAGCAACAGGCAAAGCAGGACGCGTCTTGCCGGAGGAATTCCGACAAGGGTTGGACGCTTACTTCAACACTTTAGAGGGAAATTAGCAGGACTTACGCACTTTTTCTTAAAGTCCCCCTGATAAGGGGGATTTAGGGGGTTAAATACAGCTATGGAAACTGATGGGAGGAAAAATGAAGTCCCATTTGAACTATTCGCCAGTTTCAAGAGGATAGCGGTAGGCAACCCGATCATCTCCCTACCGCCACCCCTCTGGGCAGCAGCAACGCATGCTATTATCGTTGACGGGACGGTACACTACATCTGGTGCAAACGCGACCACGGTGTCCGTTGGTTAATCATGCACGCAACGGCTCCCATGAATGATCTTACCGACATCACACAGGACGCGCGGAACCCGATCCTTGAACCTTCAGTAGACGGTTTCGATAATGCATCTGTTGAATACCCTTTTCCGTTTCTAAATCCTGCCGATGGCAAGTTCTACATGTACTATCGGGGCAAAGGGAAAACAACACCCGAACAGACGGGTTTACTTGTAAGCACTGGCGACCTCGGCGAGTGGCGACGCGTCCAGCACACGCCTGTCATCCCCGCTGATACTGACCACGAGCGGCACGGTTCAACGCACCCTTCCGTAGTGGTAGAAGACGACACGATTCATATCGTTTATACAGGGAAAGCGACACGATCGTTCGGAGAGGGATTGACGATGTGCCATGCGACCGCACCGACGAGCAACCCCGCATTGGTCAGAAAAAATCCTGCCAATCCGGTTTTTACAGGGAGTGGACAAGCGTGGGATAGCAAATCCGTGCGTGAAACGGAATTGTTTAAAGGACCGCAGTATTTCCATATCCTCTACGGTGGATTTGATGGCGAAGTCTGGCGAATCGGACATGTACGGACTCGCGATTTCCAAACCTTCGAGTCGAACCCGGCCAATCCGGTATTTACGCCATCGGACGATCCTGATGCGTTTGATTGCGACGGCGTATTAACAGGTCAAATCTTTGAAGTCGGTGATACCTACGCCATGCTCTACGCGGGCAAAAAGGGGCAAGAATGGCAAACAGGTTTAGCTACCATACAATAGTCACAAGGAACATTAAACAAATGGCTCGTTTTAGTTTTGTGCTCTTATTTTCTGCTTGCATCAGTATGCTTGTTGGCGTTGCCTTTGCGCAAGACGACGCTTTAAACGGTGGAACCCGCCGCGGTCAGATGACGGACACAACGAAGCTGCAGCACCAAGATCAACGGGCAGTCGCCCGATACATAGCGGCATGGATTGGCCAAGAACTCATCTTAACAGGAGATCAACGCAAAAATCTTGAGCAATCACTACTTGACGCGACAGCGAATGAATCTTTTCCGGTATCAATGCGTCTATTTGAAATTGATATATTGGAGGCATTACATCTGATAGACAATAAGTTAGAAATCTCTCTGGAGGACCTATTGACCCAGACCCAGCTTCATCTTTTGCAAGGTGTAGCTTTCAAAAAAATGGCGAGTGGTAACAAAGTCGAGGTGGAGTTTCAACTGAGGTCCTTCGCCATAGCTAAGTTAAGAGCACACGCTGACTTGTTAGACCCACTCAATAAGGAGGCTTCTCGGCAATTGTCAGTAGTAATTGATGATGTCGTTCAACAATACATTGACGCACAAGACACAGACCCCGAAGCAACATACCGAGAAACCGCAGCAAAACTCAGCCAGGCAGTTGAAACTGGTGAAATGACTCAGAAACAGGTTGACGAGAAACTCGATGCTCTGATGAAAGAGTTATGGGACGAGAACGGCACAATACGATGGAACGAACCTTGGGGTGATATTACAAGGCATCCACTTTTTCAAAAAACCATCAAAGATGTGTTTTCTGAAGAGGCGTTCGCGCAATATACCGCGCACCAAGCCGAAAGCGACAATTGGCATCAACAGGCTTTACGGGATGTCGCAGTTGCCAGTTTGGGAACGCCGCTGGTTTTAAACGATACGCAGCGAAAGCAGTTAGAAACGACAGCATCAGAACTAACCGTTGACCTATTGAAAACAGATGCCTTACCAAGTATGTTCTACCAACTCCTCCAACGGACAGATCACGAGATGTTGAGTCCTTGGCAGCAGGAAGTGTTTACATCTATGAAGGCAGGTTTTGAACGTCAATTCCGCAAGTGAGTGGAAGGTAATTGTAAGGAGATTCAGAACAGATGATCCGTTTAATTCTCATGTTAATAGCTGTTGCTTTTGCCGGTATATTTTCTGGCATCACCTTCGCGCAGGATGCCCCTGTGAACGGAGGCACTATCCGAGGCACAATTACCGACACAACCCCAACACAGGACCCAATTGAAGGTGTTGAAGTCAAGATTGTCGCTCAAGATGGCACGGAATACACCACGAAAACGGATGCCAACGGCGAGTATGTAAAAGCGGGTATCCCCGCAGGACGCTATCTCATCAGTATCCACAAAGAAGGATACAGCGATCGACGCGGAAAACCTGTCAGCATCGTTGATGGTGGTGACCACTTCGTTCCACTCAAAATGGCTGAGAAAGGCAAAGTCAAACTGTTAGAAGTGCAACCAGGCAAAATAGGCGAAATGGACAGGATGGTCATCAAACAGCGAATCAAGCAGCAAACTGAATCCTTACTCCAAGGTGTTGCTGAAAGTATGGGTGCGCGTTACGATCTGGACGGGGTCGCTGTCGAATCGCTTTATGAGTCAATGCTTGATTCAATTGATAGGATGCACGCGCAGCTTGGCAGTCTGAGTACCTTCGCGAATGCAGATATAGCGTTCAAAATGTTAGTGTCACAGCCTGATTGTAAAGCAGCATTTGCCGAGCATCTGAGCGAGGCGCAGCTTCGGGATTATATGAATTTCATAGCGGCGCGGCTGCAGCGAGATCAAGAGGCAGTCGCTCGTCGAATAACCGCCGCACTTGACAAGGAACTCAGTTTGACAGTAGATCAACGCGAAAAAGTTGTGAAGTTGCTGCGGGGTGCAGCGTGGAATGGTGGTTTTCCAAGTTCAATGAACATCCTACGGATGAGTTCTCAGAAAGCGGTACATCTGGTGCACTATAGATTGAAAATCTCTCTGGAGGGTATCTTAAGCGATGCACAGTCAAAGGTTTGGCAAGGATTGGTTGAAGCGAACCCGCCTAAAGAATTCATGGTTCGTCTCAAAGGTGCTGGCGAAGTCGGCATCGGCGATGTGTTGGTTGGGGCAGATAAGAACGAAGGATTTGTGGTTATCCTCGAGAATCCAGACAAGGCTGGTAAGGTGTTGGTTCAAGCGGACGCAAACAAAAAGCGTCCGTTTATCGGCATGAAAGCAGCTAAGCAGATCGAGATAGAGAAGAAAGAAGTTAATGTAGTGATTAATGAGATTGATATGCAAGAGCATCCTTGGGATGAAATTAACCCAGACACTGCAGAATCTCAAGAGCAAATGAGGCAGATCGCTGAAGCCAAACTTGTTGCGCATACCGAATTGTTAGGTGCTCTCGACGCGCGTGCCGCTCGGCGTTTGGCAATCGTCGCTAAAGGTGTGGCACAACAGTATATTGAAGTCCAGGACAAAGCGCACGAAGGAATGGATGAATTATGGGGTGATGGCGAGACGAAGATTGATATTACGGAGCATCCGATGTACCAACGGACTATCAAAGATGTGCTTTCTGAGGAGGCGTTTGCGCAGTATAGCGCGTACCAAGCGGAAAGAGAAGCCTGGTATCAACAGGTGCTGCGTGATGTGATAGTGGCGTGCATGGACACGCAGCTGCTTTTAGGCGAAACACAGCGGGAGGTGTTAGAAACGGCAGCATCGCAATTGGTGCCCGGTCCGCTTAAGGAGACGCAACCAGCGGAGTTTATGTTTTTCCAACTTTTCCCCCAGACGGTAAATTTTGAAATTCTGACACTTTGGCAGCAGGATGAATTTAAACGTGCGTTCGGTCCAATGATGTGGCGGAGATGATTGCAAAAAGGAGCAAAATAATGACTCGTTTTAGTTTTGTATTAATAGTTACGGCTTGTGTCGGTATGTTTGCTGGCATTGGCTTCGCACAGGACGACGCTGTGAATGGTGGCACACTCCGAGGCATGATTACCGACACTACCCCAACACAAAATCCGATTGAAGGTGTTGAGGTCAAAATTGCCGCTCAAGATGGCACAGAATATACAACGAAAACAGATGCCAGCGGTGAATATAAAAAAGCAGGTATCCCCGCAGGACGCTATCTGATTAATATATCTAAGCAGGGATACGGCGAGCGGATTGGAAGACCCGTTACAATCGTTAATGGCGGCGATCACTTCATGGCACTCAAAATGTCTAAAATGAATGGGCAACGCGTTGAAGTGCAACCGAACAGAATGGACGTTATCGTCAAAGTGCGAATTGAGTCCTTACTCCAGCGCGTTACCGAAAGTGTCGGCAAACGTTACAATCTCGACGCGGTAGCCGTCAAAGCACTTCACGCGTCAATTCTCGATTCAATTGACAACGTATTGTCGCAAACAGAAAACCCACGCACTTTCATAAAGGCGATGAGCAGTGGGAACGCCGTGTTACTCAACATGTTATTGTCACGTCCGGCTTGCAAGGCAGCGTTCACCGAACACCTCAGCGAAGCGCAGCTTCAGGATTATTTGGACTTCGCAGCGGCACGACAGCAGCGAGATCAACAGGCAGCTGCGCATCAAATAACCGTGCTACTTGACAAGGAACTCAGTTTGACCCCGGCGCAACGCGAAAAGGTTGTGCAATTGTTGCGGGATGAAATAGAGAAAGGAGCCGCCGGAAACGCAATGAGCGTCCTGCGAATCAGCAGCCCACAGGCGGCGGCACAGTTGGCACACTACAGGTTAAAAATCCCTATTGATGGTATCTTGAGTAAGGCACAGTCCAAAGTTTGGTTGGGATTGATTACCACGGATACGGGCAAAGAAATTAGGGTTAGGGCGGGTGGCGGAACCGTCCGAGGCACAATTACCGACACAACGCCGGCAATGAATCCTATTGAAGGCGTTGAAGTCCAGATTGTTGCCGTTGCCCCAGAAGGTAAAGGTCGGGCTTTTATAGCCACAACGGATGCGACCGGCAACTATAGACACGACCTCCCCCCGGGACGTTACCTTATCAGTATCTTTAAAGAGGGGTACGGTGAGCGGCTCGGAAAACCCGTTACAATCGTTGATGGCGGCGACCACTTCGTTCCGCTCAAAATGAGCAAAACAAGGAAAAAGGTTGAGAACGTATTTGACCTATTCGTTCCAGACAGAAACACAAAAAAGAAAGATATGGCAGACACTGCGAAGCCACAAGACGCGATGCAGATCGCTGAAGCCAAACTTCAAGCGCATACTGAACTGTTAGGCACCCTTGATGCGCGTGCCTCACAGCGTTTGGCTATCGCCGCTAAGGGTGTAGTTCAACAGCATTTTGAAGCGCAAGAGGCACAGCACGAGAAAACACTCCAAGGGTTTGAAGCCAACTTTAGACAAAAAATTGAGGCGGGTGAAATGACTCGCGAGCAGGCGCAAGACTCACTTGAAGGGATAAAGAAAAATTTATTGGAGAGAAATAGCGTAATTGATACTTCAGGCATTACGGCGCATCGACTCTACCAACAGGCTATCAAAGATGTACTTTCTGAAGAGGCGTATGCACAGTACAGCGCACATCAAGCCGAAAGAAGGACTTGGCGGCGACAGGTTTTGTGGGACCTGGTAGTGGCGGGCATGGATACGCAGCTGCTATTGGATAACACACAGCGGAAACACTTAGAGACAGCAGTGGCGGTCTTTGACCCTTCGTCTCGCCGCAACAGCCCTCCGGTATCTCTGTTTTTCGTACTTTTCCAACGGCAGAGAAACTTTGAAATCCTGACACCTTGGCAGCAGGGCGAGTTTAAACGTGTGTTCGCTCCAATGATGCGGCGGCAATGATTGTAATAGGACTTACGTATTTCCTCTTAAAGTCCCCCTGATAAGGGGGATTTAGGGGGTTAAAAATACAAAATTACTGCTTTTTGCGTAAGTCCTATGTAAAAAGGAACAAACCAGATGAATAAAAACACACCCATTATCGGGTTTTCCATTTTCTTGATATTGGTCGGCGCATTTTCTGTTGCACCGACTTACGCACAGGACCCCACAATCCGCTACGGCACGGGTGTCCCGGCAGCGGTCAGAAGTATCAACGACCGGAGTTTGCGGTATCTCGCTAACGCACAACTGCAGGATGGCAGCTGGCCAGGTGGACAGAACGGCGCAGGGATTACAGGGATTTGTGTCATGGCATTTATGGCGAGCGGTGAAGACCCGGATTACGGTCCTTATGCCACAAATATCCGTAAGGCTTTGCGCAGTATGATCATGAATCAGAATCCCAAAACGGGATACATGACCGGATACGGACACGGGTCGATGTACCATCACGGGTTCGCGATGTTAGCACTCTCCGAAGCGTACGGCGCAGTCAGCGAAGAACTGCTCTGGAAAGGGAGTGAGGTTCCCCCGAATCGGCGGCGTACGATCGGGAAGGCACTGGAACTCGCGGTGCGGTGTGCATTAACAGCACAAAAAAAGAATCCTTGGGGGGCGTGGCGATACTCACCGGAGTCTCAGGATGCCGACACGACTGTCTCTGGAACCGTCCTCATGGGATTGCTCGGCGCACGAAACGCTGGCATTGAAGTCCCCAATGAAGCCGTTGATAAGGCGTTGACTTTTTTTCAAACCTGCACAATGCGGGGCGGGGGTGTCTCTTATCAACCTATGAGCAGCCATGGCGACGGAATCACTCGGTCAGCGATCGGAACACTCGTTTACGCAATCGGAAAGCGGAAGGATACCCCAGAGTACAAGTCCGCTTCTGAGTATATCAAGCGTCGAATGGATCAAAGTACACACAGTGGATACGCCTTCTATAATCTGTACTACATGGCACAGGCACTCTTTCAAAGCGACTTTGAAGCGTGGCAATCTTGGAATCGACGGATCATTGAGCGACTCCAAGGCATGCAGCAAGAAGACGGTAGTTTCACAAGCAGCTACGGCTCTGCCTACGCCACTGGAATGGCTGTCCTCACGTTGGCATTGAATTACCGCCTATTGCCCATTTACGAGCGGTAAATAGCAATCAGCAAGAATGGCTATCGGCTTTCAGCGGGGTTTTGTACCGTAAACTTCCAGTTTGCGTCCCCACAAGCACAATCTGG
>JAAXHI010000460.1:46923-56271 GCA_012270875.1 Candidatus Poribacteria bacterium
GAAGATTGTGGTACAAAGATGGCAACTTGCGTTAATCATTAACCTCTTGCCGATAGCCGACGGCTGACTGCTGATAGCCAGTAAAAAAAGGAGTGAAGCAATGCAGTGGAATCAAAAAAAGATACTCGCCGCAATCGCAGGACTAATGCTGTTGTGGATTCCCACAATACACGCTGAAGAAACGGAAACACTATTGCATTGGAAAAATGGCGATACCCTTCCCGGCCAACTCTTGGAAAGCGAACCGGGGAAAGATGGAAAAATTCACTGGGCATCACCACATTTTTCGGATACCCTTGTTATTGATGCCAATGTATTGGACGCAATTGTTTTCCCGAAACAGTCGGTGTCAGCAACGGAGACTTTTCGCATCGGGACGGTATCCGGCGATATCTGGATGGCGGATCTCATCGGCTCAGATGATGACACGTTTCTCTTTTCCAGCAAACGGCACGGTCAGTTTCGCTTGAAGCGAGACATGATTTATACATTTGAGAATCGGGAGCACTCCAATCTTCTCTTTGACGGTTCTCAACTCACGGCTTGGAAACTACCTGAGCAAGATAAAGACGAAAAGGTGGGGCCGTTCGCACAAAAGGCGCAACCGAGTTGGCACCCCGATCGCGGTGGCCGTCCGCAGACAAGTACCGCTAAGGCGAATATCTTCTACGCGTTTGACTGGCCCAAGCATTTTGAGATTGATCTGGAGTTGTCATCTACCGCGCGACCTCCCAGTTTCGTTTTCGCGCTCGGCAAAAATCTGTACGAAACAGTCCGCTTGGAAACATGGGTCAACGAACTCGTCGTTGTTCAAGGCACACTCTTTGAATCTGTGTTGACAGTTCAACCAGACCGACGCGATTTCCGGCTGCGGATCGCCTATCATGAAAGAACGGGTGATGAAAGCGGGGGTGTCCTGAAGGTACTTGACTTGAATGGCAATTTGCTATTGAAATTGGAGGGTATTAAACCGACTGTCGAGGCATCCGGGGTCTACATCTATAACCGCGGGCAAGACCTCACAGTGCAACGGTTAAGGGTCTATCGACAATCTACTGAGGTTACGAACCGACAAATTGATCCTGCCAAACCGCAGATCCACATGATGAATGGCGCGTTGGTTCCGGGTAAATTATTTGTTGACGGAAACCAAAGTTATGTGCTTGATACAGATGGGACGCGACAAAATATCGATTTACAACAGATTGATCGCATCGTTCAACCCGGTATTACGTTGAAGCCGACCCCTCAACCTTTGGCATTGACATATATCGACGGTGCTGTTTTGCGTGGACAGATTATACAATTGACCCCCGATAGCGTGTCGCTACAGACTGCGTTCGCGGACAAACCGATAAGTTGCTCGTTCGCAGGGGCTTCAGTGCTTAAGTTCGAGGCAACAACCGAGACGCAAACACCCGTTGAAGAATATGATAAATTGTTTTATGCGTCCGGGAGTCTCCGCGGTCGCATCTTATTTGGCAGCACAGACACCCTTAATCTTCGATGGCAACCTGTCGGAGCATCTGAAGCCGTTCGGTTGGCGAACACCCGCGAGGCGCGTGTGGAAAGGTCTTTGAAACGTGTATTAAAACAGAAACCTTTTGACATAGAACAGTTTCCCCATCTGTTGCATCTGAAGAACGGAGAAGTCATTCCGTGTCAAATTTCATCGTATGATGAAACAAACATCGGCTTTCGATCCCCTTTTATTCGGATGCAGCACCTATCTTCAATGTATGTGAAGGGTATTGAGTTTTTCGGTGGAAAAGCACAGCCGAGAACGGAAAATCGGAACCCCATTACGATCACAGGTGGAAAAGGTAAGCATCGCGTCATACTTGAAGACGGTCGGATCTTGAACGCTGTGACGCGCAGAACCGAAGATGGGGCGGTCGAAATCATTATACTTTCCGACAAAAAAGAAGAACAGCCGAAATGGGTTAAGGTTGACGGGAACTTTGCTGCCAACGATGCCATTGCCCTTAAGCGAGGTGTTGAACTCATCTTTGATCCGCTTGAAACCAGAGGGAGACGGCTTGACGGAAAATTAGAACGGGCGTTAACCGTCCCACGTTTCAGTCGGGATAATCCGCCGAACCATATTCTCGTCGCGAACAACGGTGATTTGAAACGCGGAAAACTCTTGGGGATCAGTAGACAGACGGTTCAATTTGATTCAAAATTGCGGAAATTCACCGTTCCTATAGATCGAGTGTCACGCGTCGTTGAAGTCATCGGAGAGAACAGCCGTCAGTCGTCAGCCGTCAGCCGTCAGCAAAATAGCCATCAGCCGTCAGCCGATAGCCGTTCCCAATCTGAGGTCCGCGTTACGTTGACGGATAATCCAATTTTCATTTTTGATCCGATTGAAATCAAAGACGGAAAACTGATCGGACGCTCGCCAATCTACGGAGAGATATCGGTACCAGTGGACAGTATCCAATACCTCCACTTCGGAGAGAAAGCGAAAGCCTTCAAATCTGTCTTTGAAGAATGGGTCGTCCGACCCGCAAAAGAACCAACGTACGGCGAGGATTCAGAAGCATCCGATCACGGACACGATCATTAGATACCTGACAAGTCCCCCTGATAAGTGTGATTTAGGGGGTTTCTTGGATAGATTCTGACAAGTCCCCCTGATAAGGGGGATTTAGGGGGTTTCTTCTATGAGCAATCTTTGTTGGAAATACGCTCAAACTATTTATGAGATGCGCTGTAGCAGAAGTCCGATGCAACGGTACCTAAAAAAGATACTTATTGCAATCGCAGTGCTAACAGTGTTAGGGTTCCCAACAGTCCAGGCTGAAGAAAGGAGACTCCTATTGCACTGGAAGAATGGCGATATGCTGCCGGGGCAGCTAAAGGGTAGCGGTTCAGGAACGATCCACTGGACATCACCCTACTTTTTGGACGCGCTCGTGCTTGATATCGGTGTATTGGATTCAATCGCTTTTCCGAAGCCATCGGTATTAACAACTGAGGCTTTTCGTGTTGACGCTGTCTCAGGCGACGTCTGGGTGGCAGACCTCATCGATTCCGATGACGGGACCTTCCTCTTTTCCAGCAAGCGGCACGGGCAATTTCGGGTGAAGCGTTCAGCAATTTATAGGATCGATAGAATTGAGCGGCAGGAACGCCAAGACTTCCTTTTCAACGGTTCCCAACTGACGAATTGGAAATCACCTAAATCTGAAAAAAATATGACCAATCCTGCGGCTCTGTTCTTGGAGCAGATTCACGCCAACTGGTATTCGGATGCCGAGGGGTATCCACGGACAAATGTCGCCAAGGCGGAAATCTTTCACGCGCTCAACTGGC
The DNA here is from genome assembly GCA_012270875.1 of Candidatus Poribacteria bacterium. GTDB lineage: Bacteria > Poribacteria > WGA-4E > WGA-4E > WGA-3G > WGA-3G. The sequence continues at coordinate 50,245 of JAAXHI010000460.1, forward strand.
CCCAACGTTTTGAGATTGAATTAGAGTTAACATCCACTGCGCAACCTCCGAACTTTGTTTTCGCCTTTGGTGAAGATCTCTTTCAAGCATTACGGTTAGAAATCTGGAAAAACGAACTCGTGGCTGTTCAAGGCACGCTGTTTAAATCTGTGTTGGCGGTTCAACCGGAACAACGGAACTTCCGTTTGCGACTCGCTTATGATGAAAGCACGGGGGTGCTAAAGGTATCTGACTTTGCTGAAAATTTACTGCTAAAATTGGAAGGTGTCAAACCGACGACCGAGAGACCCGGTCTCTATATTCAGAACAGAGGCGAAAATCTGACAGTGCGGCGGTTAGGCGTTTACCGTCAGTTTGCGGACCCAGCAGCGCAGCAACTTGATCTCTCCAAACCGCGCGTCTACATGATGAATGATGAGGTAATTCAAGGCAAATTGTTTGTTCAGAAAGATAATGTCTATGTCCTTGATACAGATGGAACGCGTCGAGATGTCGATCTGCTACAGGTTAACCGCATTGTTCAACCCCGAATGCCGCTAATCGTATCGGATCAGCCCGTTACTTTAGAATATCCAGGCGGCGTGATGTTGCGGGGTGAACTTGTACAGATAAACCCGGACAGTGTGCTACTCCAGACGGCATTCGCAGATGAACCGCTAACCTGTTCGCTTGTAGACGCTTCACGGCTTCGTTTTGAAACATCTACCCCCCTGATAAGGGGGGATAAAACAGAACCCACTACCCCCCTGATAAGGGGGGATAAAGGGGGGTTGAATGAAGACGAACCCGCTACCCCCCTGATAAGGGGGGATAAAGGGGGGTTAAATGAAGACGAACCCACTACCCCCCTGATAAGTGGGGATAAAACAGAACCCACTACCCCCCTGATAAGGGGGGATAAAGGGGGGTTAAATGAAGACAAATTATTTTATGCGTCGAACACGCTGCGCGGACGCGTCTTATTTAATAGGAAAGGGACATCATCTCCTATACAGTGGAAGTCCGTCGGCGCGTTGAAACCCGTGCGATTGGCGAATAATCGGGTAACGCGTATCAAACGCTCATTACCACCTACATCGGAAACATCACAACATTTTGACACAGCGCAGTTCCCGCATACACTGCATCTACAGAGTGGAGAGATCCTATCCTGTCAAATTATAGCCTCCGATGGAACGACTTTCAGTTTCCAATCGCCTTTTATTCACGCGCAGCGCATGGATTTGGCACGTATGAAAGCACTTGAATTCTCTGACAGAACACACGCCATAAGCCGCAACGAAACACGTCCTAAAGACGGTACGTATGCCGCGCGCGTTTCTACTACGATATGGAACGCTGGGTTGGAAGATGCCAAAATTCAGCAAATTGTAGTGCATACAAACGGGCATGAAAATGGAGAGAAATTTGTCATAGATGGCGACAACATAAAAGTGAAGGACGGCAAGCTGGTATTAATGATAAATGAAGGAGAATTAAAAAAGCAGCCAGTTCAAGGTTGGGTTGAAGTCGCCTCGAAACTTTTACCTGTCGAGCCTGTCAAGCTACGCCGACCCAAACAAAATGATAAAAATGATAAGACGGATCTGGAATTGGAGCGGGCTTTAACCGTTCCGCGTTTTAGCCGCGATGCGCCACCGTCCCATATCTTAATGGCAAACAATGGCGATATGAGGCGCGGAAAACTGCTATCCTTCAACGGGCAAGCGATCCAGTTTGATTCAAAATTGCGGAGAACTTCCGTTCCTATGGATCGCGTGGCGCGGGTCGTCAATGTTAGCAAACCAGAGATGCATCCCGATACACCCGTTCTCCCTGACGATACCCTCAAAGCGCAAGTCTGCGTCAAGTTGACCGATGGTTCGATTTTAGTCTTTGATCCGCTTGAAGTTAGGGAGGACAAACTGCTCGGACGCTCACCGATCTACGGAGCGGTATCAATTCCCACAGAGTGTATCGAGTATCTCTACTTTGGAGAGAAGTCAAAATTCTTCAAGGATGCCTTTGAAGAGTGGGTCGTGCGTCCGGCAAAAGGACCATAAAACAAAAAAGGCGTGGTTGCAATCACAAACCACACCTGACTTTTATTCCCTCTTATAGTACAATCCGAAAATAATTTTACACTTGTCGCTCGTAGGGGTTGGGTAACCCAACCCCTACGGTTCCTATGTGTGCAAATAATTACAGGTTCTACTATAACTGACAACTCTCACTGCAAGACAAACTGAAAGATTTTTTGCAGATTCTGTGCTTCATAGCTGGGTCGTTGATAATTACCGCCTCAAGTGATAACACTATCCACACCACCGCCATCACGATCCCAATCTGTAGTAACGTATTCGGAAACATCGCCCGCCATGTCATAAAGCCCGAAGCCGTTAGCGGGGTATTGTCCGGGTTTTGAAAAGTATGACACCCATTCGCCATTGGTGTTCAAGGCGTTTAGGTGTCCCTCTTGGTTATAGTTGCAGTGGCTCGGTCCAATTGTGTTCCCCCAGGGATAACTCGCATCTTCCAACCCGCCACGTGCCGCTTTTCCCATTCAAATTCAGAGGGTATCTGTTTATCGTGTCATACTGAAAGATTTTTCATGCCTCGCAGTGAGAGAAAAATCGTACTGATAGCCGACGGTTTCCGACGGCTGACAGCCATTATAAAAAGTGCAAGGCGGTGGACAGGGAATCCACCGCCTTTGCGTTAGGTTAGTTCGGTTATAGACTTCTCCCTGAATAACCGAGTTGTTGCTTATTGCAACGCTTTTAATTCACCCCATGTCGTTGTGAGTTTACCAGCCGCTGTGACATTGCCCCGAAGGTGTGTTGTCCGTAAGGTGGTAACATCACCGTCTAAGGAAACATCTTGGATCTGGTAGTAGTAGACAACATTGGGTTTCGCAGATTTGTCTTTCCACTCGTAGAGCGTCCGCTCTGTAGTGGTACCTTGACCTGCGACATAATGGAGTTTCGTGAATTCACCGTCTCGGGTATCGCTACGGAGGATGTTGAATCCTGCGTTGTTGGTTTCAGATTCGGTGATCCAACGGATAACGACTTCGCCGGTATCTTTCAACCGTTCTGGACGGAACTTAGAAAGCGATACGGGGAGCACACCACCCGGATGATGACCGGGGGAACTGATGTCGCTATCATGACCGTAAGATGTCGGATCCAGGATACTATCTATCTGATTCGACATATCGAAACGGACCAAAGCACCTTCCATGGTTCCGTCAGCATGTACGGGTACACCGTCCTTACCTGTCAAACGCACAAGCGAGATACGGTCGCTATCTTCGTTCACCTGTGATGGCAGTTCCCATGCGATCGGCTCGAAGGACTGCGCGTCCGTACGACGGCTGTCCTCCGGTGCCGGACCGAGGTTACCAACGGTATCCACGTGGAAGTAGTTGCTATCCTTCTTCGCTTCAAGAACGATCTGGAAGCGGTTCGGATTCAAGATTATATCTGTCCGCTTTTTATCTAAAGTGTGGATACGGCTATTCGGCAGCTTTGTGTCGTTCCGACCGCGACGTGAAACAACCAAGGATGTCTGATTCGGCGGAATTATACCACTAAGCGTAAACTGTTCAGACAATTTACCCTCGAACTTCGTACCGTCAGCATTGTCGTTGTGGTTCGTGATCGTGAGTCTCCAACCACTCAGATTTACAGCGATGGCTTTGGAGGTGTTCTGGAGTTCAATCCACGTTGGCAGGTTCCGTGGACCCGCTTCAGCCATAACTTCGCTGATGATCACTGATGCGATTGCGTCAGCGTCGTTATTCGCACGGAGCGCGTTATTCGGGTAGCCGGGTGTTCCACCGTTTGCCTTAGCGGTTGAATCGGCATTCCGTTTATAGCCGACACCTTGCCAACCGACATCACGGAAAGCAGTCTTATCGATATGGTTTCCGTCACCTGTTGTCGTGGTGCCGAGGATACCCGGCTGTTGACGACGATGCACGCCTGCTTCAAGCTTATTGTTGGCGAGATTCGGTTTACCGTGGTTGATCAGGGGCCAGAGATCCGTGAAGATAGACGCGTCGCTTTTTGTCAAATTATCGTGCCAACCGGCGACATCTTCAACCTTCTCGTGTGTCCCGCCCTTATCGTTACCGTGGCGGAGAATCAAGACGAACTTGCCATCGTCTGGTAAATTTTTCTTGAAATCACGAACGATATACTTGATGTTCTTATCTCTGCCTTGACCTTCGTTATCGGCATCCGATTTCGTAACATCGTAACCTACTGCCAAGGGGTGTCCTTCCTCGATCGCCGGATCCGTATCGGTTACCAACAACAGGTTACCAAATCTGCTGGTATCAAGTTTCGGCAGTGTGAAGAGTTCCGCATCACTACCGACAGATTCAACAATACTCACCCGCCAGTTTTCAAAGTTCGGAGTGCCTTCACGGACCATCAACTCAATCCACTCATACTTCTCGTTCGTGTTATTAGAAACCTCGTTGAAGACGACTTTCAGACCTGTTCCACTTTTGGCGAAGGTTTTCACGCCAGGACGTTCTTTAGCACCGGGTGTGCCTTTATGCTTCGCAAGATAGATTTGCGTTGACGCAGCCCAATGTCCTTTCGTATGACCATCTTTGCCGCGTTCTTTTCGGTACATAGAGATAAACGCTTGCGTGCTATCTTCGTGAGAGTTACCATTTTGACCGATGTCAAACACCCAACCTGCGCCGATAACGTTACTGATACGATCCAACATTATTTCTGTAGTAGTAGCAGCAGGAACACCTGTACGACCAGATTTAGCGACAAGGCTGACACCCTTCAGTGGGAAGGCGACATCTAAGTTATTGTAGATTTCAATCCACTGGTGAGCAGCTGCCGCCTTTACACCGATGTTATTTTCGTCAAGTGCCCACATAATTTCAGTGATAACGACATCAGATCCGATTGCATCTCTTGGATCGGAATCTGGGTGTGTGGTTGCGGTGGCATCCGCAGGAGAACCGTCTTTGATACCATCTCCTGCAATATTTAGAAGGGTAGTATCCTCCAACGGAGTCGGTTGTCCATCATCATCTCCGTCATGGTCAAAACGATAGTCAGTGCCATCAACGGCTGGTGGAGTCGCATCATCAAAAGCGGTCTTCGTGGCTTTCAGGAGTAGTGTACCGCCTTCTTCACGGAAAAGCTTTTCCAAGTCTGGCATATTTGACCATTCTATGTGTGTTAGACCATCAGGAAGCCCGTTATCCGCCACAGTGGGATTCTTAACAGCCGAGATAACCGCATACCCTTTCGCGGGAATGATAGCAGCAGCATCAAATGCAAGCGTCGTCGTGTCCACTGCTTGTGCCATCGCCGGAGCGGTTGCGAAGACCAGTCCGAGTATTAAAATTAAACTTGCTAAGGAAAATGTCATTTTGCGAATTGACATGTGTGATTTTCCTCCAAAATGTAAATAGAAAAAGTAGTGTTAAGTTTCGCTTTTCAGCTAAACTTCCATTCAAACAATCGAATGGATTCAGGGAAATAAACCCATTCATATACAAGAGTTATTGGTTATAAGTTAAGAGGACTTTGGAAATCATCCCAACCACTCTTTACTTATAACTATTAACTTATAACTCTAAAATAAACTAACCTTTGTTGTGCAGGTTGCGTTCCCCGCGTCGTCATTAGCACTTACGAAGGGGTCGTACTATTGAGGTTCAATGCCTGCTGCTTGTGTGCGTCAATGAGTTCCGCTTCAAATTCTTTCCAGAGTTCCAACTTCCGCCAATTTGAAACAGTTGTCTCGGTGAAACCCAGCCTGTCGGCGATTTCTTGATTGCTATTTCCTTCAAAGGACATCTGGCAGGCGATTAAAAGTTGTTTCGTACTGACTCGTCTCGGCATGCGAAATTCCCCCTTTTTTCATAAATTTCGCGTCAAACCTCTCCACATTCTTAGAGAGTCGCCACTCCTAACGCATCCAAATCAATTAAAATGGATTAACATCAGTCTGGCTAATGTTATAATACCATATCTTAAATTTGTCAAATTAAAAATCGTTTTTACG
>JAAXHI010000033.1 GCA_012270875.1 Candidatus Poribacteria bacterium
GTCTAAATTTCCGGTGGCAGTACATGAGCCAATCTTTGACCTTTCTCCCTCATTTAATAATGACTGATGCAGCAACCCTAAAGAATCACAATTTATGGGGATTTTAACATCAAAAATTTCATTGTAATGTTTTGTGATTTGCCTAACTTTTTTGCTATTTAACCAATTTTCTATTTCAGTTTTCACTACATCATTAGTATAGTTAATACCATTAAGGGATAAGTATGTGCCTTTAATTAAACCAACCTGCCTTAGTAAATTCATAGCAGTTACAAGCAGGACTGTATCCTTATCAAGATTATATTTTTTGAACAGTTCAGTAATTTTTAAAATAGGCTCAAATACTTCACGATTATCTGCATATTCCGCTGGGATCATTTTAGAGATAGAATTCCGTTTATTTGCACGTTTATTGAGTTTTGCAAGAGAACCGTTAGTAATTTTATTTTTAATCTCCTCTATGTGAGATCTTAAAAACCTATTACTTAAATGAACCGATGCTGGCTTAATGTGTCCCAATTTTACCCAATTTCTAACGGTTGCAGTAGAAATCCCCAAAACTTCTGAGACTTCTTTGTAAGTAAGGTAGTCTTCATCGGAATAGTCAAATAAACTCAAAGTCATACCACCTTAGTTTTATAGAAAATTATAAAACTCCTCCTTATCAATTCGTTCTCCTACCCATTTCGTAAATTGCCCTTCTATGTTGCAATCTGCCAATCCTCTTTTCCGGCGTAGCGGTCATCGTAAACGTCTTGATTGAGTTCTAAACCGAGTCCAGGCGTGTCCGGCACAGTGAACGTGCCATCGGCGAAACCGTAGCCTGAGGTATCAATCACATCGCTGGTGAGGGTCGCGACTTCGCCGTAGAGGAAATGCGGAATTGTCTTTGCGAATTGGAGGCTGAGGAAGAAACCGAGTAGGGACCCCCAGTTATGTGGCGCGCATTGGACATCGTGGGCAGCCGCCATATCCGCGAGTCGCCGCCAACCGGTAACGCCTAAGCCTTTCATATCGTGCTGAATCACATCAATCACGCCCGCTTCAAAGAAGGGGTCGTAGAATTCAAGCGGTTCACGGGTACGGGTCTCACCATCGGCGATTAAGGTTTTTAACCCCTTTTCTTGGATAAAGGCTTTCAGGTTGCGATACAGTTCAACGTCTTCTTCAAACATCTCCTCTATCCAAAAGACATCACAATTGCTGGTTTCGTTGAGGAAGGTGATGACCTCGTCGTAGGTATAAGCGTTGTTGGCATCAACGAGGATATTGAAGCCTGCCCCTGCGGTACTACGGGCAAGTTGGACGACTTCTATATCCCGTTGTAATCCTGCTGTGCGCTCCATGAGATGGTTACCACGTCCCATTTTCATCTTGCAAGCGGTAAACCCGTTAGCGAGGCTGCTCTTGACATCGTCTTCAATCCGTTTGAGACCTTCGGCTTCCGTCTCATAGAGGAGATCGTTGAAGTAGATAGTGCTATCGTAAGCAGGCAACCCGTTTGAAAAAACATCACCACCCATAAGCTGATAGGCAGGTTTATTAAGGATTTTGCCGATAGTATCCCAGAGCGCATTTTCAAGTCCTCGGCATTCTTCAACAACCCCACTTTCAGGATTCAAGAGATCAAATGGATTTCGATTAAGTATGCCTTCGGCATCCTCAGCGGTTGCCACTCCCCAACTGCCAACTCCCCATCCGAGCGTTCCATCATTGGTATAGATACGAACGATACGTTCACGCCACTTCCCATTTGGGTCAGGCTGCTTTATTTCTTTCGCACCGGAGTTGCAACCGATCGCGGGTTGGTCGACTTCGACGGTAACCTGCTCAATTTTGGTAATTGCGATGCCGGTTGGGTAATTCTGCATAGCCGTTTAATCCCCTTCGGTTGTCCGGTAGCGAAGTTTCCGTATTTGAATGTACACGAAATCCTGAAATCGACAAGCGAGTGCCTCGGTTACTTATTCAAGCAGGTTGAGCAGTTCATTGAGCTCGTCCCTCACCATATCGTTGGTTTCAGTCTCTTCGTAAAAAACGTAAAGCTTATGAGGCAGATTGTCATACTGGTCCGCTTCCCGAACCTGCTTAAGCACAGCAGTTTTTTTAAGAAGCTGGACAATCCGGATTCTATCTTCATGGTTGACGACCTTCGGGTCTACCAATAATTCGATCAAACGGGCAGCCAACCCATCAGCGAGTCCAGTTTCGACGTAATGGTTCAAAGTATCCATAGCAGCTTGTTTAGTATTGAGGCTCGAACCGTTAGTCAGAATTGCGACGAGACCGTCAACAGCACCCGCATCAGGATATTCCCGCAGTGCTATAGCAATGTCCCTACGTACGGTGTCATCAGAATCTTCAAGAGCAGTAATCATCTTAGCCGTAGGGTGCTCTTTGAGGAATAGCATAGATTTTGCGGCGGCGCGTCGGACAACCGCGTTGCTATCCGTCAACCCCTCAATAATTCTTTGTTCGGAGGCTTCGTTGCCGAGTAGGTAGAGTGCGGTGTTAATTTCCATCTTCAACCCTTCATCGGCGGTTGAATTCTGAAGCGTCTCCAATCCTGAGGTAGCGGATGCATCTCCAATATCTCCGACGACGCGAATTAATTGTATCTTCACAGCAGAGGGTGTCTCGCTGCTGCCAGCAACTTTTAAAATAGTGTCAACACCGGCAGTTCCGATCTGTTCCAAGATCTGAATGAAGTCACCGTGGACATCCCGATATCGGTTTTTAACAAGGTTTTCCAAAATGAGTGGTACGGCTGGTGCCCCTTTATCCACAAGGACTTGCATAGCATCCTTCTGGAATCTGTGGCGTTCACCGAGGATTCGCAGGATTTTCTTCATCTCAAACTCACCCAATTCGCCAACGCGCCGGTCCCGCTCGGTTTGGTACCTGGCATCTACCTTGTGGCTTCTCGCAGCACCCGTTGAAAGTGCGTTGCTATAAGCAAGAATCAAGAGTGCGCGCGGTTCAATCTTATTTACCTCTTCCTGTTCTGCCCGTTCAAGGTGTCCGACGGCTTCCAGCGTGAGCCCTGCATCTAACTTACCTCTGCCGACCTCAAGTTGGGTGATGACCTGTTCCTGCTGACAGCCAAAACTCACAACCCCTATAAGCAGTAATATCATCAAAACTTTCTTCATGTTCCGTTTATCTTTTCCTCCTGGGATCTCAATTAGACTCACCCGTCCATGATGCTTGTTGTGTCCATATACCACNNGGGCAAGTACTGATGTAAAGAATATTCTAAAATAAATACACTTTTATGTCAACAATTTAAGGCGAGGCTTGCAAAGCGGTTCGATTTCCTCATCGGAGTCCTGTTAATCCTGTTGTGGAATCCAACCTCTCAATAGCGACGCGCAGAAACTGGAAACTGAAACCTTTCTGCGGAAAAATGCCATAATATACATACAACGCACTTTGTATTACTGAACTTCATCAAGGAGTCGCGCAAGTGCGCCTTTGACAAGGTCCGTCTGCTCCTCTCTGTCGTGATACTCATGCAGCTTGGAGGCAAGGTCATCAATCGTCTTTAGTGCTCTGATCTGTTTTTTAAACGGCTCCCTCCGCAGCAGCTGCACAAGGTAATAACGGTTGTCCGGGTCGCTAACTGTCCCACCAGTAAGTAGCGTAGTGATACGTTTTGCTAAGCCTCTGGCGAGTTTATTCTGTCCATAAATGTCAAGCGTTTCAATCGCGGCTTGCTTTGGATCTTTGTTTAATTCACCGGTGATGATGTTCACGAGTTCGTCAACAGCCGCGGCATCCTTATGAACTGCGAGTGCCTCCACGAGTGCTGCGACGACTTCGGAATCCTCATCCTTGAGTCCAGCAATCAGTGTTTTCGGTGACACATTTTTGATATTCACCATCACTTTTGCGGCGGCGCGTCGGACTTTAACATCACTATGATTTACGCCAGCGATAATGTCTTTCTTATACGATTCCTCCCCAAGCTGATAGAGCGTTGTGTTAATCTCCATGATCAAACCCGGTTCCACGATGTCGGTTTGAAGGGTTTTCAATGCCTCTACCGCTTCCACGTCGCCGATTTCAGAGATCACTTGCACAAGTTTACTTTTGATAGCCGATGGCGTAGCCGCATCGGTAAGCTTCGTCAAAATAAGGTCGAGACTCTCAGATCCCATATCGACCAACACCTGTGTAGTAAAATCGGCATGCAGCGAAGGATATCTTCCCTTTGTGAGGCTGTCAAGAATTAAGACTGTAGCATCAGATCCCTTATCTACGAGTGCCTGTAAACCTGCTTTTCGTACTTGTCCTGCTGAAGGTTGACTGAGTACTTGCAAGATGTGTTTCATCTCAGTCTCTGTAAGTGCTTCAATCCGCTGCTCCCGCTGATTTTTGAATTTGGCTTCCTTACCCCCCCTATTAGCATCTCCGGTGGAAAGTCCATAAGAATAAGCGATAACGAGTAGGGCGCGAGGTTCGAGTTTATTGACTTCTTCTTCTTCCGCTTTTTCAAGATGTTCAACGGCTTCCAAGGCATTCCCGCTGTCAACTAATTTACTCTTACCTACGGTTAGGTTGCTCGGACCCTTTTGCTTCGTTTCACAACCAAGACTCGCGAGGAACAGGACAAGCAGTGGAATGATTACGACCTTTTTCATTGCGTTCTGTTTTCCTCCTAAAAATTGTTTCGTAAAAATAATTTTTTAAATATGGATCTTTGCTTTGCAATACACATTTGCAACTGTGTACTACAACATGTCGCGGTTTTGAAAATAGTACACTATAACAATATCACAAAATTTTAAAAAAGTCAAGTGTAGATTCTACTTTCTACAGGACCATTCAATTCTAAGAAATTATTGGATTGGACATCTTTTTTTCCAGAATCCGGTGCGAAATGCTGCGAAATATAGCGAAATGCTGCGAAAAATTCAGCGAATTGCTTAAAAGCATAACATATATTAAGTATTAACACCTACAAGAAATACAGTTTTCCAGGTCTACTTATAATTAATTAGACACTCTGCATCGGTTCGGTTAGGAATGCAGATCGCATTTGGGTGCGTACACCGCAAAACCGAACCTACCG
>JAAXHI010000438.1 GCA_012270875.1 Candidatus Poribacteria bacterium
TAGGCGTTTTTACTCAAGTAGTTTGCGTTATCTGCTTGCGCTTCTTCACCCCATGCTGCGAGACTTTCCCAAGGATAGGGTACCTGTATCTGCAATGTCCATGGAGAATCATCGGTCGGCTCTGGTGAGAACCACTGATTTTGTTCCCCGATGTTGTCTGGATCGAATGCGAATTCCCACGTACCGTTAAGGCAGATCCAGTCGATGCCTTCTGATGTCCCGCGTTGAAAATCTGGGCGCGGGTATTCTGGGCGCGGTGTGTCTGTATTGTTCCCTCTCATGTTTTTCCTTTTCTTATCAGTTGTCAGTTATCGGTTATCAGTTTTCAGTTAAAAGAGGGGTTTGTTTAACGGAAATCTCTTAACTGACCACTGATTACTGAAAACCAATATATCATAATTTTCTTTTCTTATCAATTTTTTTCTATGTTGTGAGGAAATTAGTTTTCAAGGTGGAATTATAAATTTTCGTTAAAACTGGATGGTGGGAACAAGATTATTGAATCTCGCCGCGGATGGTGAGTGCGCTTGCGACTGATAGGAAGTCTCTGCCTTCCTCGACTCTGTCGTGGTGGTAGCTGAGACCGAGATGGAAGTTTGCTGTGATGTGGGTGCTAATTTTGTAACCGACGCGTAATGTCGTCTCGTACCGCTCGGAACGTTCCTCGCGGTTCGCCCCGAAATTTTCCCTGCGGATCGCCCAAGAGAGGGTATTTGTCAAATCCAGGTCTTGCTTAAGTTGAATTCTTTTCTTCGTAAACGGGATCCGTATACCCTGTTCTGTATGATAGCGATAGTCAATACTGAGATTTGGAGTGACAATTACAGCGTTACTCTGTATCCCACTCCGCTGATGGTCTCGGAATGTTGTGCGTATACCCAGTGCTGTCCGGGGGGTTTCTGAGTCTCCCCACGTGTGTATCCAACTCAACGATGGGGTGTGCGCCTTGCTATCGCTGAGTATCGTTTCCAGTGTTCCATTATCACGCTTCGTAAAACTATAACGCACTTGAAAGCTGGTGTTTTTTTGTGTGTTCAATTTCATATCAGCCTCATACGACTCCGCATGGGATTTGTAGGGTGTCCCTGAGCTTTTACGGGAGTTGTTAGAAGTACTGACATTTGTCCCTAAAGTTACCCAACTCCACGGTTTTACGGAACCGCGTAGCGAGTAACGGTTGCTGCGCCGAGAATTCGTCCGTTCCTTTGCATCATCCGCAAGCGACCAGATCTCTAATGCTGACAATCCGGATGCAAGCTGCCGATACGATTCGCTGGCAGTGAAGTTAGCATTGGTGCTAATCGTGAAACTTTTGAGAACTCTATGCAGGAACCCTTCCTGAGTCACTGGTGCGATATTCGCTTGGGATGGTGTGCCATTTTCAACCTCCCCCTTATCACGTTCGATCCAATCGCCACGGTCCTCCTCTAATTCTTGGATTTGCGTTTCGTCGATACCATTTTCTCGGAGTTGTTCGATTATTTTTGTGGCATCGTTGCTTTGCAGGGATTCTGGCGGATCCTCTATTTCTAAAGACGGTGGTGTGCCATTTTGAGGCGCGTCTGTCGGGGTTTGGGGTGCTGGCGGTTTCTCGGTTTTCAAGAGCCATCCGAACCACTTTTGGATGCTGAGGTTCATCCCAAGACTGATATTACCGTTAAGTGAAGCGTTCTTTTGTTCCCTGAACCAGTTTTCACGGAAACTTAGACGACTTGTCACAGTCGGACGTAAACCAACCAAATCTCGATTCAGGCGCGGTGTAAATGAGAGTCGATGTTCTCGCTCTGCAATTGAAAAGTCCGGTTTCGTTTCCGGTTGCGTTTCTGATGCTGTCTCGGCATCGCTTGCAAGGGAGCGCGAACTATAGTTTCGGTCCTCTCGTCTTTCAAGTGTCCGACGCACATCGTAACTCGGGTTCAGGCTGAAAATATTTGTCGGATTAATGTTAAATGTTATTGTACCGCTATCCGTTTTCTCGTCTTGGTTTCTTCCATAACCGTAATAAGATGTTGATGTTGTTGTGGTATCGGTTGCGGTTTCAGGCTTAGCAAGCACATCTTCGTGGCGATATTGGGCGTTAACACCGAGTTTTGAGCCGAGTTCATACCGGAAGCTGCCGGTGTAGAGGTGGCTAATTTGTGTGCCTTGACGCTCATTCCAAAAGTCTTGATAGTTGTATGCAAAACCGAGGTTAGGATAGGGATTTCGGTTAAATTGGACAGAGAAATCTCGGGTAAGGATTTCACTTTTTCCGCTCCGAAAGCTGCTGTAACTTCCACGGAGGCTCTCGGTTTCGGTGTCTTGCTGTCGGATACCGTATCGGATCGGTAGCCACGGAAAAAGCGTGACATCTGCATCGATATTGAAGTCGTTATTTGTAGTACTATATCCGCGTGAAGAGAGACGTTGCCTGCCAATCTCACCGGCACCACTTTCAAAGTCTTTATCTTGACTCGCGTAACCGCCACGTAATTTAAAAATGTTGCCGAGGGAGACTGACATGTTACCACGGCGTGCCCAACCCGCGCGGACGAGTGGATCCCCGAGATGAATCTCATTTACCCAGATGTCACCGCTAATCTCTTGTCCAGTGTCATTGCGGATACCGAGCAGAATACCCCCAATGTTTTTAATAGAGAGCCGTGTATTGTTTCTGCCTCTAATTATGAAACCGTCAGGATGTCCATCTGGACTATCGCTGTCAACGTCTGGCGGTTGTGTCCCACTTTCGGTTTCTACAAACTGCTCTTGACCGGTTACCGAAGTCTGATCGCTCGTGGCTATGTCGGGGTAGGTGTTTCTACGCAGATCACGTAAATCGATTTCAATTAACTTCCAACCCTCAAAATCAATGGGCACGGTGTATTCATAATAGTCCGTCAGATTCTCGAAAACGTTAACATTTTCCTCTTGGGTCTGGCTAACAAACGGGTCTGAGCTGTAAAACGAGCTGCGGTAGCCGGTGCGGACGGTCGGTGCGAGTTGCAAAACGAAGGTTGTATTACTTTTGTCGCCGTAAAGCCAAAATCGCAACGTATCGTGCTTACTGAAATCTTGCCCATCACTCTGCGTTAAACCTTTCAACTGTTTGGAGGTAACGCCATAAGAGCCGGGAAATAGATAGTATTCGAGACTAAGCGTCTGTTCGCGTTGCTGTTGTGTTTGAAAACCGAGTGAGGTCGCTGTGAACGGATGCAGTTTTTTGAAGAGTTCGTTATCTTCAATATCGAGATACGCGCTCTGATACTTGTCGTAGCTAAAATTATCCTTCGTACCGACGATGAACTTTTCGATTGTATCTTCCACAACCGTGCTTGTTGATAGCGTTTCACCGGTGAGTCCGGCTTCTGGCGTTGATTGAAGACCTGGGCGAGTTATAATACCTTGTTGCCATTTATTTCCAACGATTTCGATGGATGCCCACTGTAATGTGCCTTTGGCACTGCCGGGAGCGTTCTTGCTTAACCAGAGTCGGAAGTGTTGCACGAAAACAAGGCTCGGCACTCGAGAACCGACCGGTGTAAATTTAGAGAGCGGGATGCTGAGAAACATCCAACCGTTGGCGTTTTTGCTTTTAATCCACTCATTTGGAATCTCGTTCAGCGGGATTGATATTTCAAAATAGGCATCTATACTGTCGAGTACACCGTCGCCGTTAAGGTCTTCGCTGTCCAAAATCTGGTTACCGGCACCGACAGATGTCTCTTTGAGGAGGCCGTCGTAATTCCATCCGACATCCTCACCCGTATCAAGGGTACCGTTCCCACGGTAACGATCCGCATCTGAGAGGTTCTCCAAGTCCAGATCAAGGGCATCTATACTGTCATCTCCATTTGTGTCCGTTAGCGTGTTTGGAAGGTCTTCACTATCGAGTCGTTGATCGGCATCGGTATCTTCATTCACTACCCCGAGATTCAAGTGTAGTGTCACGTTGTCGTCGCCCTGAACGCGCATCCAGACATCAACGAAACTGCGTTCCGAATAATCGACACCAGAAGCTGAGATGCCGTTTGAGAAGCCGCCCCACTCTGCCACTACATCTGTGAAATCATAGCCGAGTTCCATGATGAGACGTTCTTCAGTAGAAAGTGAGAGCGGTTGGATCGTAGATGCTGGTACGTCTCGGTTCCGCATATAGTTTCCGACGGCTTCCGATTCGTTTTTATCTTTCAGCACAACTTTAAAGAGGGTTCTATTCTCAAGGGTCGGTATAACGCTGTAAGTGTTTCCTTCAGGTACAGGTGTGTCCTCCGCGATATATGGCAGACTACTCGGCTTCCAGTTATATTTTAACGTCGGTACTGTTGTCGATTCCTTTGCCCCTTCCATGCTATCAATAAGTGCGACACCGATGCTGTTAGGATTGTTATGTGAATAAGCCGCTTCTCCGCTGAAATCAAGCGAGAGTGGAAGGTTTCTCACGTTAATAAACGGTAACAGATTGAAGATGCCCGCGATGTTAAAAGCTCTACCGAAACTTGTGTTCACGTTGAACGCTTGCAAGCGGTTTGGAACACCGTTTACATCTGGTATCTCTGCCGGTTTCTGCCCCGTGTTCAGGATATAACCTGTTGAAAGCATGAACCCTTTTTGGTAGACGGGATTGAAATAATTCATCGCGCCGCCATAGCCGCCGTAATAACTCGCGCCCCGCCGGGACCTACCCCCCAGACTGCCGAAGCCGCTATAACCACCACCGAAACCACCACCGAAACCACCACCGAAACCACCACCGCCAAAGCCACCACCGAGACGGCTCCTTCCGAAACCGCCAAGTCCCCCTCTTCTACTTTGTAATCCGCCTCCAAATGGATCTGTTGTCCTTTCGCCGAGAGTATTTGACTCCATGGATTGGATACCGCCGAGCCTATCGAATCTATCTTCAAGGCTCTGTTCTTGTTCTGATTTAGGTTTCGGTTTGTGCGTGTACTCTAACCAGACCCCCATCACGGCTTGTTGTGATGAACCACCAAAAGGGGTCTTCTCAAATTCCACAACAATCTCGTCGAATTCGTCGAGTTGTCTGAAAAATCGGATGGTGCCGACCTCATAAAGCATCATATAGTCGGTATCGCGCGTCAGAAGTTGTCCGTTTAACCGAACCTTCTCACTATTTGGGATAACGAACAAACCTACGTTGTATGTTTCTGATTGATATGTGTAGTCGGCGATCAACGTATAGATTTGGGCATTTGAGAAGGTCCCTTCGAGATAGATGGCGTTGTTGCTCAGCGAATCGCGGTAGGCGTAATAAGGATGACTCGGCTCCGTAATTTGAAAAGGATTTGTCGTCGGAAAACGCAGTAGACCCCTATCATAGTCTACGAACTGTGCATCAACATTACCGTCACCGTTCTGATCCAAGCCGAAAATTTCGATATAAGGGATGAGACCTTCACTCGTCTGGAAGGCTTCGCTCTGCCCCTGTCGGCGGATTGTGAGTTGGAAATCGCGTGGGTTAATATTTCGGCTGCCGAGGTGATAGACGTGTGTCGCCTCCGTGCCGCGAAACCCTTTTTCCTTTAGCACTATGTAACCTATCTCTTCCCCTTCTTCGTCAATCGTTCCATCTCCATTTTCATCGACGAAGACGCTGCCGGGTTGACCAACAGTGCCACCGCCGCTGCCGCTATATTCATACGCCACGACGATGGTATAGTTTGCGGAAATCGGGGAGAGAAATTCTATTTCACCGGTCTCGTAGTCGATGTTATAGTCCTGTCCAGCGAATTGGGGGTTGAAGTAACCTTGACTTGTCCGTTTACCGCCTTGGTTGTTTCCGACAACGCCGTCGTCAATATAGATCTCTTCACTTCCGGATTTAATGGGAAGATACCCTTCATGTATTAAGCCATTTTCCCCTTTATGGATATGGTAGTACCGATTTTTGACGTAGTTGGCATCGGGAATCTGCGTCCCTGGTGCTCCGTATCCATAACCGCCAGCGCGCCGCGATTGTCCGCGGAAAGTTCGCACCTCGCGTATACCTTTACTTCGAGAACCGAAAGCCGTCAGGCGTGTGTTTTTCCATTCAAAAATACCTTCAAGCCCGAACAAATTCCGATTGATATTTAGAAACCGGGTGTTCGGCAAATTGAGCGTGATGTCGCCGAAGGAGAAGGTTTTTATAATGCTCTCCGGTTTACCTTCGTACCAGATTTTGATTTTTTGTTCCTTCGCACCGCCGAAGCCGTATCCGCCGCCATACCCGCCATAACCACCCCCATAGCCACCGCCGCCCAAACTGCTGCCGCCAGCACTATAGTCTACTGCGATATGCACCTGTTGTCCGACACGACCATGGAGACCGAATTGCTGTACCTGCCGTAGGTTGAAGCCTGTCGAGCGCGGGATACCGCGGCTACCAAATCCGCCGTAGCCACCATAACCGCTGCCGTAGCTGCTGCCATAACTGCTATAGCCACCGCCATAACCGGTAGTCCCATAGCCAGTACCGCCGTAACCG
>JAAXHI010000474.1 GCA_012270875.1 Candidatus Poribacteria bacterium
AATTCCCCACTCGCTAAGTGGACCAAGGACCACACGGGTAACGGGCAACAAGATGTCATTATTCTGGCGTGTGGAACGTGCCCAAGTGGACTTTATGAGTTCCCGAATAAAGATCCAGACGGTTCCAATGTTGAGAATTTTGTTGAAGCCGGTAATATCGTCATTAACGTTGCAGACTGGATCTTCTACATGAGTTACGAAGGTGGTGTCCGGAGCCCAAATAATGGTCCTTCTGGTGCTGCCAATGTCTTTGATATTGACGGACTCAGTTTCGGGGCGCGCAACGGTGCGATGAAACCGACAGACCTCGGCAAAAAAATCATCCCGTCAATGAAGGCTTTCAACTCTGATCGTCCGTGGCACGTAGAGCAGTTTGACGGTTCTGATTGGGACCTCGTTATTTTCGGGGAATCTGACAAAAATAACGCCGATCCAGCGGTCGCTATTAGCAAGGAGCCGGGTGAAGATGGAACCGGTATGATAGCCGCTATGTGGCAGGCCGCCAAACCCGCATGGCCCGACAATCCTGACATTCGTGGTATCGGTGTCGTCGAATTCATCAACAACTGGCTCTCAGAAGAAGCCGAATTCAATGTTGAAGCCAAGAACAAGTTAGCGACAACTTGGGGTTCAATCAAGCAGACTCGCTAATTTTACAGATTCTATTGTCGGAATAGCAATCAGTTATCCTGACATCTTCACATAGGGAACTTCCCGTTGCTGTCCAAGGCAGTATAGGAAGTTCCCTTTTTTATTTTGTTATCGGATGTGTCGGTAAAGTTTCGCGAGTTGCGCTGGTGAGAATTTCAGAAAATAGAGAAGTGTTATCAACCAGTTATTTGCTGTAGTGCGGACGATCCCTTTCGTTTCCCATCGCCGGGCAGAGATATGGATGTGAGGGGTAACCAAGGTCGTTTTACCCAGTCGGCGTAGTGCTGTTGAAAATTCCATCTCTTCAAGAATCGGGATCTCAGGGAAACCCCCAATTTTCTCGAAATCTGCGCGTGATAGAAAGATACCGCTATCTCCATAAAATACTTTCATATATTTTCCGCGAATGTTCCCTGCGATCTCAATAATTCGGTAGAGAATATTTTTCCCATCAATTTTCTGTCGAAACCCACCGCCAACGTATCCCGAAGAGAGTGCCGTTTCTACCGCCGTTAATGCCCCCGGTTCAAGCCGAATATCGGCGTGTAAAAAGATAAGAATGTTCCCTGATGCAGCCGCCGCGCCGGCATTTAACTGCTTCGCACGTCCGCGTTCCGATATAAGCACTTTCCCGTACTTCTCCGCAATGTGAGCGGAACCGTCCGTACTTCCACCGTCCACAATGATAAGTTCGTGGTGTCCAAGTTCAGAACGAAGTTGGGAAAGCGTCTGCTCCAGAATCCTTACTTCGTTCAGCACCGGGATAATGATTGAAACTTTATCTAACGTCGGCGTCATAAAACTAAGAGCGTGTTTGGGTTAACTGATTCAGGGCAAGTATCGGAAAAACCGATGCATAGATCGGATCCGCGTATCCGCCGATAATTTCCCAGTATATACCGACACACGCCTCTTGCCATGAACCGTCATCTCGCTGATGTTCGAGTAGAAAATTTATACCGTTTTGAGCCGCTCGGTTTTCGGGGTCTGTTAGCAGGAGGGCATAAGTACTCCACGCCGTCTGTTCCACGGTGCTTTCGGTCGGATTTCCGAACATATCCTCGCCCCAACCACCGTCTGCATTTTGGCTGTGTTCTAACCATTCAACGCCACGATGGACTTCCGCGGTGTCTGCGAAACCCGTTTTCACCAGTGCAGCAATGGCACAAGCAGTGCCGTATGTATCTTTCGCCAACCAGAGATCACGCCAATAACCATCACGATGAATTTGACGGCGAAGCCAATTGAGGCCGCGTTGTATTTCGGTTTGGACATTCGGTTTATCAGTCACATCGCTTTTATCAAGCGCGAGTAGTGCTTCAATGGCGTGTGCGGTGATGCTGACGCATCCGACATCTCCTTGTCCGGGTTGATATGTGCTCCAACTTCCGTCGCGGACCTGTTGCGTCTTTAACCATGTAACCCCACCATGAATGGCAGCATATAGCGTCTGTTGATCGTTGGAAGTATCTGCGAGGGAGCGTATCAGGGCAAGGGTCCCGAGTGCCGTATCGTCCGCGTCACTTGGCAGCGTGCTGTCGCGTAATCCAGAAAATGCCCACCCACCATCCGAATTTTGATGTTCGACCAGCCATTGTGCCGCATCTCTCACTTTATCTGCAAGTTCAGCATTGTGAAGCGCAGTTTTTGCGTCTATAGGTTGTACGTCTGTCAAAGCGATGACGCTCAACGCAGTATCCCAGACATTGAGGTTCAACGCCTCCCGACATCCGCCATCAGGATTTTGGGTCTTGTCCAGCCATGCGATCCCACGTTCAATGAGTCCGGCGATTTCGTCGTCCGCTTCCCATTTTTCCTGAAGTTCAATGAGTGCCAAGACGGAAAGTGCCGTGATATAGTTCACCCGAAACCAACTGCCATCGCTAAGGACGTGTGCTTTCAACCACGCAAATAACGACGCGATCATTTCGGGACGTTTTGCGGTGTTCAATTCAATCATAATGAAAACAGGAACAAGTGTATGTTGTTCAGCAATGAACAGCGCGTCGAACATCGCTGTGTTGAACATCGCGACCGGCGGCAACCGGTGTCGTGGCGGTTTCAATCGACTGCCAAGTAATGGAATCTTTGTCAATTGCTTCACTAATTTCATCAGGGGCAAGGCGTTTTCTGAGAAGGTGAGTTCGTTCCAGTCAAATTCGTCGAAAGCCGCGTAAGCCAATTTGACTAAGGCGAGGTGTGGTGGCAATTTCGGGATAGATGCCAACAGTTTCTGGAGAGCTGGATCTGACGCGCGTTGGTGAACTTGTTCCAGAATGATTTGTGCGAATCGAGTCGCTTCGGCATTTGATATGTTCGCAGTATCTAACCCCCATCCGGCGTCACCGTTCTGGTTTGTTCTGAACCATTCGATTAGTGCAGGTTCCGGGGTCTCGCTGCGGGCAAGTTGTATCCAAGCATACGCGCAGCTCGGGAACGTACTTGAGGAGAGTTGTCCCTCGAAATTTCCGGCTTCGCACTGTTGCCTAATCAAAAAAGTAGTGCCGCGCGTTAGTGCTGATTCGATCTCTTTTTTCATGGTAATTTGTAAATCCGAGAACCACCAAAAGGCAGTCTTTTGGTCGCGTATCAGTTTTTAAGGTAATCCTTTTGTATCACGGAATTTTGATGGATAGTTTAGCACACAAGAACTGCTAAAGTCAATGTTTTTATCGAGAATTGCAGAGCCATTCAATTGTCGTTTTTTTTCGTCATTTTCGCGGACAGCTCGCGAGCACAGCTCGCTCCTACCCTAAAGAGTTTTCTGCCAAAAACCGAAATTATATGACAATTGAATGTTTCTAAAAATTGTCTGATCCATAATTGACGACAACTCCAAAATGTGCTATAATAACCCTATAGAAGTGGATATATCATAGCCTGAGGTGCATCTGAATGTTTAGTTCCAATTTTCGGAGGCCGGTATATCTAATTTTTTCCACGCTGTTTTTTGGATTAACAAGTCTGGTCGCGATCTTTGCTGAGGAAAGTGCCACGCCTATTGAATTGGAAAAAATTGTTGTGACACCGGGTCGTTTTACAATTTATGAGGGGGCATCGGCGAGAATTTCCCTATCTAAGCAGGAGATTGAACGCTTTCCGTTGATTGACAATGATGTGATGCGCGCGGGACATGTTTTTCCGGGGGTAATTTCGAGCGATTATAGTGCGCGATTCAGCGTGCGAGGTGGCGAGAAGAACGATATTTCGGTTAGATTGGATGGCATGGAACTCTATAATCCGTATCATCTACAAGACTTCGGCGGTGCCGTCTCACTCATTGGACTCGAACTTATTCAAGACACACAATTGTTGATGGGTGGATTTCCAGCGGCGTATGGAGAGAAGATGTCCGGTGTCTTTGACATCAAGACGAGGTCTCCAAATACGGAGCAACTCACGG
The DNA here is from genome assembly GCA_012270875.1 of Candidatus Poribacteria bacterium. Taxonomy (GTDB): domain Bacteria; phylum Poribacteria; class WGA-4E; order WGA-4E; family WGA-3G; genus WGA-3G. The sequence goes on from JAAXHI010000474.1 coordinate 4,055, forward strand.
CAAATTTTGGCATAGACCTCATTAACGCGACAGCTACCCTTGAGGGACCTCTCACTGAAAAGGGGGGATGGCTCCTATCAGCCCGCCGTGGGTATATTGATCTGATTCTCGCCCTCATGGAGATTGACGAAAACTATAACCCTCAGTACGCCGATGTCTATGGTAAATTTACATATCAAGTTACACCTGAAGATACGCTTACGTTCAACGGACTGTATGGATGGGACAAAAATCGGATTCGGGTCGATGATGTAGACAATAACTTGGACTCTCAATACGACAATTCAACGGCTTGGGCAAAGTGGCGACATACTTTTGGAAATTCGCATTGGACAGACTTCTTCGTCTTTGCTGGCACTTCCAGCCAAGATCGGATGACAGGGAAAGCCGATTTGGATAATCGAGATTTTCGGTTCTTCGGGTCAAAGGCAGAGTTCACAAGTAACGTTTTTGATAAGCATACATTCCATGGTGGCATCAGGTGGCAATGGTCAACTGCACAATACCGATACGATGTTCAGGAACGACAGGCGGGTGTAAATGTCTATAATCCTATTCTTGCCGATGTTGACGATAGCGGAAATGAATTCAATGCGTTTGTGCAAGATGAGTGGCAGCTTCATTCCAAATTTGCGCTCAATGTAGGCGGACGTTACGTCCACCAGATGTATCGCGAAGAAGGCATTCAGCGTTATGAAATTGGACCGCGAATCGCGCTTGCGATAAAACCGACAGATAACCTCGTGCTGCGAAGTGCTTGGGGTATTTACCACCAGCCGGTGAGTTTGATGGGAATCCCTGTAGAGGACGGTATTGAAACAGTAGGGCGCGCAGAGAAAGCCGTGCATTATATCGTCGGTGCTGAATATACGCCTGCCGATAATTTTTTGGTCCGTGTAGAAGGCTATTACAACACATTTGATAATCTTGTCGGACGGCTTCGCGAATTCGGACGGCAGAATCAGGTTTTTGCCCCGCCGCAATCCGGGGATGCCAGAGGACTTGATGTGTTCATGACCCATGCAGTTTCAAATCGTTTAACATGGACACTCGGTTATGCTTACGGCATTGCCAAAGAGATCGCTGGTGGCACAGAGATATTTCGCCAGCATGACCGGCGGCACTCTTTCGCTATCAGTAGTAACTATCGGTTCGCACCGACGTGGCACCTCTATCTCAGTTGGCGTTTCTACACCGGGGAACCGAGAACACCGCTTGAATCTAATAAAGTCCTATTAGATGACGGTCGTTTCGCTTGCGACCGGCAATTTGGGGAGGTTCACTCAGCACGGATGCCCGCGTATCATAGCCTCGATTTTCGTATTACGAAGCGAAGTTCTTACCGGCGTTGGGAGTTGTCTTGGTACTTCCAAATTTTGAACTTATATAACCATAGGAACCTGGATCAGTATGCCTTTAGTGAAGTGCGCGATGAGAAGACAGAGGTTATTACCGACTGTGTTATTGAAGAAGAGCCTCTGTTTCCAATCGTTCCAACCTTGGGTGTTACGGTGAATTTCTAACAATAGGCATGAATTGTACTTGTACTTTCCACCCGCAGCTTTGCGGTGTTCACGACCTCCAAACTATTTTTTTAACTTTCAGAGACCTCGCCGGTTTAGAAGAGAAGTGAAAAGATGTTTAGATATATCAGAAAAGCCNNGCGGCACCGAGCGTGTCGGAAGCGATTCTTCCGTTGGACGCAGACACTTACACGATTACGCCGAATCAACTCAAAGAGATGATGGACGAAGGTAAACCGTTTATTTTGCTGGATGTGCGGGAGAAATGGGAGTATGAAATGGTTCACCTTGAAGATGCGGTGTTAATTCCTTTGGGTGAGCTACCGAGACGGTTTCGGGAAATTACGCCAGCGGTTGAAGTTGTCGTATATTGCCACTGGGGGATGCGCAGCCTTGATGCGGCGTTTCTTTTACAACAGCTCGGTTTTAAATCGGTGAAGAGTTTGGTCGGTGGTATTGATCGGTGGGCACAGGAAATTGATACGCGGACCCTTCGGTATTAGGACAGATTCGGGTATTGATTTCAAGGATGCGATTCAAGATGCGAAATATTTCCGGCTACGGTTCTGTTTTGAAGTCTTGACTCTGGAGTTCATATTTCTGCATCCGGTGTTGGAGTTTACGCCGCGAAATGCCGAGCAGTTTTGCGGCTTGAATCTGGTTTCCATTGCTCTTTGTCAATGCGCTGCACACGTATTCCTTAATAATATCGTCAAGGGAGACCCCTTCCTCTGGAATATCGAATTCAACGTCGGTTGTTGGCAGCGATGTATCTAAAATCTCCGGCGGCAATTCGTCTTTATCTATCACCTCGTTTTCTGAAAGCACAAAGATCCGGCGCAGATAATTTTCTAATTGCCGAATGTTGCCGGGCCACTCGTAACGTCGGAGTGCTGACATCGCTTGCGGTGTAACCTGCTTTGGTAACGCCTCGGCATATTCGCTGCTGAATTTCTGGATGAGGAAATTTACAAGTAGCGGGATATCCGCTGGATGCTCGCGCAGCGGTGGGACGTGAAGTGGAATCACATTCAGGCGAAAATAGAGATCGTCTCGGAATGTTCCGTCTCGGACTGCCTGAATGAGGTCTTTGTTCGTTGCTGCGATTACACACACATCAACTTTAATGCTCTGGGTGCCACCGATGCGGCGTATCTCGCGTTCTTCAAGGACTTGCAAGAGTTTGCTCTGTGTCTGCGTCGGCAGGTCTCCGATCTCATCAAGGAAAAGTATCCCTTCGTTTGCGACTTCAAACAGTCCTTTCTTCTGCTGTGCGGCGTCTGTAAATGCGCCTTTTTCGTGTCCAAAGAGTTCACTTTCAATCAGCGTATCTGGAATTGCGCCACAGTTAACAGCAATGAAAGGTTTATCTTTTCTAAGTCCGTGTTTATGGAGTGCTCGCGCGATCAAACTTTTCCCAGAACCTGTTTCTCCGGTGATGAGCACTTGCGTGACACCGCGGTGCAAGATCCGAGCCATTTTTTGGAAAAGTTCCTGCATCTCTTCGCTTTCACCTACAATTTCATCAATCTGAATTTCAGGTGCTGGTGCATCGGTCTCGCTTTCAGGTGCTCCGAGGGCACCGCGAGTCTGTAGTGCATGCTTAACCTCGCGTTTGAGAACATCAATCTGAATGGGTTTTTCGAGATAATAGAATGCGCCTTCATGTGCCACAAGATTAACGGCATCATTCAATTCGGCGTACGCCGTCATAATAAGGACCGGCAGATCTGGATCGGTACGCTTTATTTCTCGAAGCAGGTCTCGACCTTCAAACCGTGAAGACATCCACATATCGCTAATAACGAGATCAAACATCTGATTCTCTAAGTTCTCAAGTGCGGCTTTGCTGTCTCCAACGATTTCAACTGTGTACCCTTCGCGTTTTAAAATACGCTGTAAAATTGTCAGTTGTGCTTGGTCGTCGTCTACAATCAGTATTGATGCCATCGTCTCGGTTCTCCTTATTTGCGGGAAGTTTATGAAGATTTATCCGCCTTCAGCGGAAAGCTGATTTTAAAAGCCGTTCCCATTCCCATTTTGCTTCTGACTTCTATCTTGCCTTTATGCGCTGTGATGATCTGGTGCGAAATAGCAAGTCCAAGTCCTATGCCGCCGGTAGCGTCTTTCGTCGTAAAATAGGCATCGTAAATCTGTTCCTGAATTTCTTCTGGAATGCCGATGCCGGTATCCCGAATTTCGATCACCGCGTGATCCATCTCATCTTCTATCTCCTCAATTAGGGTGGTGATGTAAATACTACCGCCCTTCGGCATCGCTTGAATGCTGTTTTGCACAAAGTTGAAGATGGTTTGCCGCATCAACGCTGTGTCCAATGGGACATCGGGTAGGTTTTCGTCATAGTTTTTAATGACCTGCACCTTAGCTTCTTCGGTGACGAGTGCAAACTCCGATAAAACCTGCTCTACAAGCGCGTTGAAATTTACGGGTTCTATATTCAATCTTCTCGGTCGATTTAGGGTGAGGAACTCCTCTGTAGTCTGCTTGAGTTCTACTATTTTTTTATCAACGATCTCTAAAAGTTCTTTCGCTTCTTCAATATCGTCGGGACTCACTTTTCGTTGTGAGAAAACAGATTTCAGGTGCTGCGCAGTCATTCCGATTGAATTAAGCGGATTCCGAATCTCGTGTGCTACCCCAGCGGCAAATTGCCCTAATGCAGCAATCCGTTTTGAGTGAGAATCTCGCAATTGCCACAGCATCCGGACGAGGTTATGGGTTGCCTTTCCGATTTCATCGGAGGAATACGTCTGATCAAGAGATAGCTCGCCATTTTCTGCGCTCTGAATAATACCAGTCATCCGTTCTAACGGCTTCATAATCAAGTGATTCGTCGTTAAGTCAATCAAAATCACGAGGAGTGCACCAACAATCACGATCAGTATTGCGTGCATCAACAAAGAGTTTCGGATTGACCTGTCAATATAAGGAACATCAAAAAGCACTTGTATGTAGCCGGTGACTTCCCATCGAACCTCAGGCAGTAGCAGCCCCTCATCAAGGGTTGGTTCGTATGTGAGATCACCGGATTCCAAACCATTCGACTTTCGCCTACTCAAAGGGACGACGTATTTAATAACAATAGCCGTTGCGTTCTGTCCTTCAACGGCATCTATCGTTGCGCCTTTTGTTGCGATTTGCTCCAAGGCGGCTGCATCAAGGTTTATATTAACAGTATCTTCAGCAGCGAGTAGACTCGAACGGATGCGGGTGTTGCTTAAAGAGACATGAACATTTAGCACATCCTGCATATCTGGGTGGTCCCGTTTCAGTTCATTTAGCACCTGATCGAGCCTGCCCGCATCAAATACCTTTGTCGTCTCAATCTCTTTCACAATGGCGTTGAGGATTGTGTTTTCAGTGATTTTCTTGAGTTCCGCGCCGCGTTCTGCCCCCAAGGCATGAAGCGCATTCATCTCACTTCGGACACGAATGCTGTCGAAAAAATAAAATGCCACAAGGACGGCTATTACGGAAAGGTTGATAACAAGAGAATACTTCCATTGGAGTCGCATTTTAAGTCATAACCCGTTGCACTGCCTCTTTCCATTGCGCGAGTTTCTGATTCCGTTCGTTTGTGTCAATCTGTGGTGAAAAGACGCGCGCCGTAGAAACTTCACCTGCTGGTGCATCTTGTGCAGATCGGTACGTCTCCAATTCGGCAATGTCTTTCCACATTCCACTCGTTATACCAGCGAGATATGCGGCACCGAGTCCTGTTGACTCGATTTGCGCGGGACGTTCTACATCTATCCCCAAAATATCGGCTTGGAACTGCATGAGAAAGTCATTAGTGGTAGCCCCGCCATCAACACGTAAGCGGTCAATCGTTATCTCAGCATCTGTTAACATCGCAGTGACAACATCCGCGGATTGATAAGCGATTGACTCTAAAGTGGCGCGGACAATCTGTTCGCGGGTACTCCCACGCGTTAAGCCGAGGATAGCACCGCGCGCCTCAGCGTCCCAATAGGGAGCACCAAGTCCCGTAAAGGCAGGTACAACGAAAACCCCACCTGCGTCTGGGATACTGGCAGCAATTTCGCCTGTTTCCGGCGCACTCTCAATAATCTGGATGCCATCTCGCAACCACTGGACAGCAGCACCCGCGACGAATACGCTGCCTTCCAATGCGTAAACAGGATTTTCATCTAAACTACAAGCGAGTGTTGTCAAAAGTCCAGTCTCGGTTTCGACTTTTTCAGTGCCTGTGTTGAGCATGAGGAAGCAACCCGTCCCATATGTGTTTTTTGCCATACCTGGTTTGGTGCACAATTGTCCGAAGAGCGCTGCTTGCTGGTCCCCTGCGATGCCAGCAATTGGAATTCCATCAAGGCAAATATTTTTGCCAAAAGTTTCGAGCCAAAAATTGCGGTAGAAACTCGCCGTCCCGAAGTTGTTTGCCGATGGACAGACTTCCGGTAATATCGTTTTTGGCACATTGAAGATTTCCAGAAGCGTATCGTCCCATGAAAGGGTGTTGATATTAAAGAGCAACGTGCGCGATGCGTTTGTATAGTCGGTTTTGTGTACGGCACCGTCCGTTAATTTCCACAGGAGCCACGTGTCTATTGTTCCAAAGGCGAGTTCGCCGCGTTCGGCTTGTTCCCTTGCCCCGCTAACGTTATCCAAAATCCATGCCACTTTTGTGGCGGAAAAGTAGGCATCTAAAACAAGCCCTGTTTTCGTCTTTATCTCTTCTGAAAATCCGTGTTTATCGAGTGTATTACATTTATCTGCTGTGCGCCGACACTGCCACACAATTGCGGGATAGATCGGTTTTCCAGTTTTCCGATCCCAGATGAGCGTTGTTTCGCGTTGATTTGTGATGCCGAGCGCGATAATGTTTGGTGTTTCATCTCCAAAAAGTGCGTCTATTGCTTGTAGTGTGGCGTTCCAAATTTCTTCCGGATCGTGTTCTACCCAACCCGGATGCGGGTAATATTGTGTGAATTCTTGGTATCCCCGTGTAACGATGTTGCCTTGTCCGTCAACGAGAAGCGTGGTAGTACCTGTTGTTCCTTGGTCGATTGCGAGGACACAAGCGGTATTCGACATGCTGTGGGTGCTACTCCTATCTGTTTTATTTAAGCATAACATGGATGGGGAAAAAATATCAATTGAAAATCAAGGCTTGGCTAACGAAGGATTTTGAAATTTTTGTTAATTCAGGTTGACATCAGATTCGGTATTTTGGTATAATAGATTATCATGTTTTACCTGTATTGTACAATGCTACATAACACAGAGCCACTTTCGTTTTGCCTTCAGTTGCCTAACGTATCTGCCCGTTGAAACTGATAAATCAAAATTTATAGAATGCTCCTATCAGAGAAAGGCTTGGCTTCGAGAAAAAGGCTGCAGGTAGACGAGTGAGATGGCTCTATTTCTCAATCAATGTGCGATTGAGATCGTTGTTGCGAATATAAAACAGATTTCTGATAGTTCAGAGAGGAGTGACGTTGTGAAAAAGGTTTGGATTTGCGCGCTGATAGTGTTCTGCTTGGCTGCATATCAGAGCCACGCACAGATTAAGTGGGACGCTGAAAAGTTTATGCCGTTGTCCGATGTGAAACCGGGTATGAAAGGGAAAGGTTACACAGTATTTTCAGGAATAACGGTGGACCCATTTGATTTTGAGGTTTTGAGTATTGAATACAACTATTACCCGGGTTGGCACGTGGTATGGTGTGAAGGTCTCAGCGACAACTTTAAACGGAGTGGTCCTGCAGGCGGTATGAGCGGTAGCCCGATATATATTAATGGGCGGCTCATGGGCGCGCTCGCGCTTGGGTACATCAATCAGCGTGAACATTCCAATCTGTTTGGGGTCACGCCGATTGAATTGATGGTTAAAGTCGCGGAGCGTGGGATGGAGCCGAATTTGGCTTACCAAGGCACACAACTCTTTGACCTCGGTGCTGCGGCTGCGGCGCAGGAATCTGGTTTGGATATGGGAATGTCCCTGCTTGGCGATAGTAAGGTCAGACAGATGCCGCGTAGTTTTGATGAAATATGGTTTGAAAGCATTTCCAATACGCCTTCCCGAACGCGCGCTGCACAGTTATCTATACCTATGGCGCATCCACCCCTGAACCCTGAACTCATGCGGTTTGTCAAGCCGATTTTTGACAAATACAATTATATGCCTGTTCAGGCTGCAGGCGGCGGCAGCGGTCCTATAAAAAAATCGCCAGTCGAAGAGGGACAAATCGTTGGAACGGAAGCCATCCGGGGTGATATCTCGTTTTTTGGCTATGGGACTATTACTTACGTGGATGGGAATGAATTGGTCGCTTATGGGCATCCTGCGGGTGCAGCGGAAGGACACGTTAATCTGCCCCTTTCTGGTGGCTATGTCCATTTTATCTATCCGAGCCGATCCCGTTCCTCCAAAATCGCGGCACCGACACAACCGATCGGTACTTTAGTGCAAAATCGAGAGCCTGCGATCGCCGGTCTTATTGGCAAACATCCGAGTTATATTCCTGTCAATGTCAATGTCCAAACAGCTGATGGGAAACAGCACCAAAAGTTCTATGAAGTCATAAGAGATCGCGGCATCTCTGGTGCCTATGTCGGCATAGGGGCATCCTACCTTCTTGATGCTCTTGAGTTCTATTTCCATGACCACACAGTAAATATGAACGCGACCCTCACCTTGAAAGAGCATCCCGACCTAAAAACCCGAGAATTGGCGTACAAAAACGTCTTTTCCTCCAGCGGTTCACCCGCATCTGGTATTATGCGAACGCTATCCTTCCCAATGGCATTGTTGGATAGCAACCCTTACACAAGGGTCCAGGTCGAAGGCGTTGATCTTGATATCAAGGTTGAAGATAAACGGCGAACAGCAAGGATTCAGAGTCTTCGGGTGGATAAACTCCGCTATCGTCCTGGCGATACCGTTGCTGTTGAAGTAACGATGCAGCCTTATCTTGAGGTGCCTATAGTCCAGACGGCAACGATTACGATTCCCAACGATGCCCCAGATGGCCTCGTTATACTCATCGCTTCCAACGCAGGTTTTTACGAGTCTTGGCAGCGTTCCCGCGCACCCTTTAATTTTCGATACGCAGACATCAATCAGTTGGTTGAACTCTTGAAACGGGAGGAAAACAACTCCGACATTATTCTGGTACTTTCTGTGCCACAACCGGGACTCACCGTTCAGGGGCAAGAATTCTCGAATCTTCCACCCTCAGTTATGTCTGTGATGAACACTGCGAAGCAGGTGGTCGGTAATAGCGGGTATACTTCGGGGACAGACTTACATGTTGACAAGATGTCCACGGACTACGTTGTCTCTGGCAGTGGTATCATCCGCTTTGTTGTTGATAGGAATGCCGAGTAGTAAAAAACGGAGTAAGTAGGGCGGCGGTCAGTCAACCACTCCTTACAATAACCGGTGACGGGATAGAGATCTGTGGGTTTCAGCCTGTATCTCGGTGAATGCTAACGCAAAAAAACATAAATAAATTTGGCGACTTGCATATAGTTTCAAGTTCCGCCTAAACAACCCTACAGGAGGGTATTCTCAATGCGCCGTGTCATCTCCTTTTGGAGTTTTATTTTAACCATCCTTATTTTCGCGGGTGTCGCATCTGCAGTAAAAACTTCGTTGTGGGAACAGCAGAACCGTGCGGATTTCGAGTCTGGTAAGCCTAAAGACCTTTCACTTACAAGTACCGGAGACGTTATGTTGTCTCTGAAAATTGATGCCTTCACGAAAATGAAGGAGACGCAAGTCTGGGCACTTGCTGAGGATGCAGCAGGAAACCTTTACGCGGGTACCGGCAACGAAGGGAAAATCTATAAAATTAGTGCCGGTGGCGACACTGCTGAACTCTATTATAATTCACCCGAAGTTACCATTTATAGCCTCGCTATTGGGCCCGATGGGGCACTTTACGCCGGGACAGGTCCCGACGGGTTGATTTACAAAATTACCGATGCGACGACCCCGCCTACAACGCTTCTCAATGAAGGCGACAAATACGTCTGGGCGTTGCAATTTGATGATGCTGGCAATCTCTATGCCGCAACTGGCACTGATGGAAAAATTTACAAAATCACGCCAGAGGGTGAATCCAGCGTCCTATTTGATGCCGAAGAAAAAAATATTATGACCCTCCTTCTGCACGAAAACAATTTCTATGCGGGAAGCGGCGACAACGGTGTTATCTACCATATTATGGACGATGGCACTGCCAAGGTTATTTATCAAGCCAAAGAGAAAGAAATCCGTGCCCTTAAATTGGATAGTAAAGGCAATCTCTACGCTGCAGCCGTTACATCTCAACCTGCGGAACCTTCAAGAGGTCGGCGCGGTGGAAGCGACGGACCCCCGACACCCAGTGGGCCACCGCCACCCGGTGGCGGACCGCCGCAAGAAAATAAATCCAATATCTACAAAATTCGACCCGATGGGACGGCTGTATCAATTTGGAATTCGCCAGAACCGCTTATTTTGGCAATCGTGCTCGAAAGTGAATCCCAAATTCTTGTCGGTACCGGAAATGAAGGGAAACTCTACCGTGTTAACCCGATGAGTGGCGACTCTACTGAAATTGGCAAATGCTCAGCCGATCAGGTCGTCGCGATACATCAGAAAGAGGTTGATGGTAAAACCAAAACCTTCTTGGCAACCGGGAATCCGGGTAAACTCTTTACGCTTACAACGGATTACGTTGACGAAGGAACGCTTGAGTCAAAGGTTCATGACGCAAAGAGCCTGTCTCGCTGGGGAAAACTTTCTTGGGAAGGTGAGATGGCAGAAGGCACCGCAATCGCTTTCTCAACCCGTACCGGGAACACCAAAAAGCCTGATGATACGTGGAACGACTGGTCGGAAGAACTTACCACTGCGGAAGGCTCCCAGGTCCCGAATGGAGACGCACAGTACATCCAGTGGCGTGCGAAGTTCACGACCAGTGACGCAGCGAAAACACCTGTCTTGAAGAAGGTTACACTCGCTTCTGTGCAGGCGAATGTTGAACCACGTTTTACCAGTATTAGCGTAGATGATGGCAGCGGCAGCGGTAATCAAGAAACACGGCGGCGTTCTGGTGGGAACGTACCACCGCCAGGTGCGCGAGGCGGAAGTAGCGGCGGATCCGGTGGTGGAGACAGTGCACCCTCTAAAACATGGAAGGTTACTTGGAAGGTCGAGGATGCAAACGCTGATACGCTCCAGTATACACTCTACTATAAAGCAGTTTCTGAAGGAAACTGGCGGCTCCTGAAAAAGGAATTAACCAAAGCCGAATTTGAGTGGGATATTACTACCGTCGCAGATGGACGCTATGAGGTAAAGGTTGTCGCTACTGACAAACTCAGCAATCCAGTCGGTTGGGCAAAATCCGCTGATAAGGTAAGTATGCCGTTTGATGTCGATAATACCCAGCCTTCTGTTGGGGAAATTCAGGTCACTCCGAATGGCAATGGCACCTTCAAAATCGCTTGTGCCGTTACGGATATGGGTACGTCCATCCAGAAAGCCGTCTATAAAATTGATAACGATGAGAACTGGAAGGCTATTTTCCCTGATGACGGTATCTTCGATTCCAAAAGCGAGCAACTCTTATTAGAAACCGATGAACTTCCCGAAGGCGATCACTCTATCACTATTCGAGTAACAGATAGGGCACAGAATACGGCAACGCGTGGAGTAGGTTTCTAAGTAAGTCAGGACTTACGCAAAAGTGATATTTTTGATGTTAGAAACCCCCTAAATCCCCCTTATCAGGGGGACTTTAAGAAGGAATGCGTAAGTCCTATAAGTATTTCTAATTGCAGGGCGGGTTCAAACACCCGCCCTATTTTTTTGTGACCGTTTCGATTGAAGTATAAGCGATGTCCAACAGGGTGTCTAACTCTGAAATCGTAATTTGCAACGGGGGCATCAGGACAATAGTATTCACAAGCGGTCGGAGCATCGCCCCACGTGCGAGTGCCGCTCTGCAAACCCGGATACCTACCTTTTCTTCAAATGGATAAGGTGTGCGTGTGTCTGGGTTTTTCATGAGTTCGACACCGGCAGCGAGACCACACACCCGCACATCGCCAACGTGTGGTAAAGCATAGAAATCCTGAAGCCGGTTTCTGAAATGTTCAATAGTTGGTTGAAGTTGGGATAAAAGGTTCTCACGCTCGAAAATAGCGATATTTTCCAATGCAACCGCGCACGCTAACGGATTTCCTGTAAATGTATGACCGTGGAAGAAAGTTTTGAGGTCTCTATATTCGCCGAGGAAGACGTTGTAGATGTCGTCAGTCGTTAACGTCGCGGCAAGTGGAAGATAGCCCGCTGCGAGTCCCTTTGCGGTGCATAAGATGTCGGGGGTAACGTCCTCGTGCTCACATGCCCACATTTTGCCGGTACGTCCAAATCCAGTCATCACTTCATCGGCGATGAGAAGCACTTCCCGCTGTTTTGCAAGCGTACTCAGTTCCTTGAGAAACCCTTTCGGTGCGACAAGCATCCCGCCTGCGCCTTGAATCAACGGCTCTAAAATAATACCAGCAATCTGTCCAGCGTTTTCGGAGAGTGCGGCTTCTACGGCGTTAATCCAATGGGTTAGCGTTGAAGGGTTGTTATTAGACGTGTCCGCATCGCGAGAGAGATGATAAGTTTCATCAGTAGAGATACGCACACCCTTGAAAAGGAGGGAATCAAAGGTAGTGTGGAAACTATCAATACCACCGACACTCATAGCCCCTATCGTGTCTCCGTGGTATGCTTTATCGAAATGAATAAACAGTTTTCGTTGCGATTCCCCTTTGTGTTGCCAGTACTGATACGCCATCTTCAAGGCGATTTCGACAGCGGTTGAACCGTTATCGGAGTAAAACACCTTGTTAAGTCCGAGAGGCGTGATTTCTACCAGTTTTTGTGCAAGTTGAATCGCAGGAATGTTGCTGTAGCCAAGCAGCGTCGTGTGTGCGATTTTGTCCAGTTGCGTCTTGAGGGCAGTGTTCAGTTGGGGGTGATTGTGTCCGTGGACATTCGTCCACATAGAGGCAGTCCCGTCAAGATACCGATTTCCGTCGATTGCAATGAGGTAGCATCCCTCACCCCGTTCAATAATGACTGGATCTTCTGCCAACCAATCCCGCATTTGCGTGAACGGGTGCCAGAGGTAACGCTTATCCCAAGCAACAAGCGTCTCTTTATCGAACATGAGACTTACCTGCCATTATTATAACGTTTTTGCGTATCCACTGGACTTCGGTCATAGCGAACCATTCAAGCCTACCCCTTGAGTTTCGCGTAGTGAACGGTCGGTTCCAAGGCGAGTTCTTCGTATGTCCCTGTCTTCGGCACAATAATTTCAAGTACCCTGTTCCGATAAGTTGTATGAAAATCCTCAGGTTGTGCTTCAATAGGAAAGATACTTGTAAAGCCGTTAGGGAAGGAACTCGTACGTCCGACGACCTCTTCAAACCTCGGATCTTCCATTTGTCCAGTCTTAGGATCCACAGGGAGCTGCGTCTGAACTGTCACAGTGGTTTCCGGTGCCGATATAGCGTCTACAGAATACGGTGAACTTAGACAGACCTCATAGTCGTAATGTGGCATCCTATCGGGGAGATCGTGCGTCTGCTTCGCAGCAGAATTCGGTACCCATCGTGGAAACTCAATCTCGATTTGGTAATAGTCCGCCATTTCTGAGACCTGATTGACCATCCCGTAACGCCGGTATCGTTCCTTTATGTCGTCGGTATAAATTGCGCCATCCGTCTCTACGGCACCCGGCATTGTTGTGCGGTGTGCTGCAGGCGTAACAACCAAGGCAGAACGCAAGCCGATCAGCAGCGGTGTCGCTATGAGTGATGCGAACCAACCGTAAAATGCGGCTCCGTAGCGCGGTTGCTCTGCTGTTGAACTCAACTCGTCTTTAAATCGGTAGATACCTTCGGTAATCGCGATGACTATCCCGAGAAAAATCATCAAGTTGCCTCTACTTGAAAAAAGGTCGGGAGCCTGTCCTTGAAACCCGATGAAGAAAAGGATAAGCGGATAGAGGGTAAGGTTGATGAGACTGTTGATGCCTGTAGATACGGCAGCACTAAAGACGCGTGTGCTTCCCGCCATCTCTTCAAGTCGTGTTTTGAAGTTCGCTGAGAACGCACCGAGGATAGGTTGTCCAAGCATCACTAATAAGTTGTACGGTGTCCGCAGCCTTGAATCTGGTGCATCTGGTATTTGTACGAATTCTTCCGGAACACCTTGTTGTTTGCCTTGTTTGGTTTTTCCTGCTTCGTCTCCGCTGTCCTCAGTTTCTGGTTTAACGAAAGTCTCAAAAAATTTACTATTTATTTCAATATACGATTCCCACTGGCTGGGGACATCACTTTGTATGAAAATCGCTTCAACAGGACACGCTGGTTCACACGCGGCGCAGTCAATGCACACGTCTGGGTCAATATAGAGCTGATTTTCGCCTTCACTGGTATGTATGCAGTCCACGGGACAGACATCAACGCACGCGGTGTCCTTTACGTCAACGCACGGTTCACAAATTACGTAAGCCATCCTTTTCCTTCCTCCTTTTTGTGGATGATTCACTGTTAAGTATACCACAATTATACCGCAATAGCAAGCAATATTTTTGGCTCCCAGAGCCATTCAGTTTTCCATTCTTCGCTCTGATTTTCGTTCCAAACCCAGTATGTCCGGTTTCATGAGGTTTACAAGAAGCATTGTGTTCCCTAAAAACACTATACAATATCAGCATAGATATAGGCTTTATAATTTGATAATTGAAATAATAACAAAAGTAGACCGGTTATAACCCAAGTTGCGGGTTGTCCGTCAATTTCGGGATACGTAGCCGGTGCTTGTGGTCGTTCCCCACAAAATGTTTCCTTTAGACAAAAAACTTGAAAAAACAAGTGAGAAGTCGTATAATATAAGAAATTGGAACGTGCTTCGTGGAAACAAGCGATCTATTATCTTTATCTATTTATTTTCTACCGCCGTTCGATTGATGAGTGGCCAGCATTAGAACGAATAGTATCAGAGAACCATGAGTTTTTAGAACTTTCAGAAGAGGAGGCACAACTCATGCAGAGCATGGCAGAACATTACTTGCAACAAGGCATTGAACAAGGCGAAACGCGCACCAAACGCGAAGATATTCTTAAACTTTTACAACTCCGATTTCGCAATGTGCCAGACCCGTTCGTTGAAAAGATTCGCGGACTCGACAATCGCGACCAGTTGGAGACACTCTTTGAGAAGGTCGCTACCAGCGACACCCTTGAGGAACTTCACTCGGCAGTTGACGCGTCCGCCGAAGATGAGAATCACCCCGAACGCTCAGAATAGAAATAGATACCACCTTTATCGAGGCTGTTCGCACTGGAGACAGCCGCGCAACCCGATCCCCTACGCTGATGCCGCAAAAATCGCTATTTCGTCCATCGCTGCCAATGAATCTCTTGAAACCTGAAGATTTTATCGTTGAAGAACTGCCGCTTTATGAACCTACTGGAACAGGGACACATACCTATTTTGCTATTCGGAAACGGAATCTCAGCACCTTGGAGGCGATTAATAGAATTGCGCGGGAACTACAGGTGCCTTCACGTGATTTCGGTTATGCAGGCTTAAAGGATAAGCACGCTGTTACAACACAGGTACTGTCTGTTGAAGGTGTAACGCCGGAACAGGTGTCAGAGATTGAACAACCGGATGTTGAAGTCTTATGGGCAGAGCGGCACACGCATAAATTGCGAGTGGGTCACCTTCGCGGCAACCGCTTTGAACTAACACTGCACGATATTCCGCACGATACACTGCCACTGGTTAGAACGGCGATGGCGCGGTTGGTAACTGAAGGCGTACCGAATCGGTTTGGTGCACAACGGTTTGGGAACAAAAATGATTCACATCTGATCGGAAAAGCGTTAGTCAAAGCAGAATGGGAAACGGTGCTGCATTATATGCTCACAGCGGACGCACTACAAGCGGATGATGTCGCGCGGCGTATGCAGGGGGAATTAACGCGGAAGCCTGTTGAGAGAGTGATAGCTTCCATTCCGCATCGGTTGCGCAAATTATATCTATCGGCGTATCAAGCGCATCTCTTCAACAGCATCTTGGAGAAACGGATGCCGCATTTAGGCAAGCTCCTTGAAGGCGACATTGCCGTGAAACATAGCAACGGGGCACCTTTTCTTGTTTCAAACTCAACGATTGAACAACCGCGCGCAGATACATTTGAGATTAGTCCGTCGGGACCGATCTTCGGATACAAGATGCGGATGCCGACTGGCGACGTACTCACACTGGAGACATCGCTCCTTGCAGACGAAGGGGTGCGTTTTGAACAGTTTCGTAAGGTCGTGGGGATTCGGTTACCGGGAACACGTAGACCGTTGCGGATGCCGATGCAATTGCATGAAGTATCTGCTGCTGACAGTAATGTGGGAGTCCGTCTCAGTTTTACGCTCCCCGCAGGCGGATACGCGACAGTGGTGGCGGCGGAGCTCTTGGCAGAAATACAGTCTTCTAACGGGATTAGGTGTTAAGTTCTATTTTTCGTGTTATTCCGACACGAAGCATCAATTTTAGGGTTTTAGTCTTCTTGGGCTGTTCGTCTGGATTTTCGGAATCTGTAAAATGTCCATGCTCCAGATGCAAGTAACACAACTAACAATAAAATGAGACCAATATTGATGAGATAACGACCCTGATTCAAGTGCAACAACCGTTGGTTTGCCAATTGCGCGGCAGGCGTGCCCTTTTGTGCCTTCGTTTTTACTTCTTCCCAATACTTTTTTGCGAGGGCAATCTGACCGAGCTGCTCCGCGAGTTTCGCTGTAACTACCAGATAGGTGACATCCTGAACGTCCTGTCTCTCTAACGCATCGGCGAACGAACTGAGGAGTAAGACTGTTAAATCTTGCGACATTTGCGGAAAATCGGTCGTGCGCTCAATTCCGTTCTGGAAAGCCGTAACAGCCCCTTGATGGTTATTTCGATCAAACTCGATCTGCGAGACCTCAAACCATGTCCGCTTAATAAGTTGGATGGGTTGTGCTATATCGCTATAACCGTCAAAGGTAAAGGTCGCCGAACCGTAATTCAGGTTTTCCTGTTTCGCGTAGAGCGTATAGGTCTCACCGAGTGCCAGTGCATCTGAATCCTTCCACTCATCAAAGCGAAAAATCCCATTTGCGCCCACAGTCTGTTGGTGTGCTGTTCCATCAATCCAAACGATAGTACCGGCAGCCGATTCACCGGGAACGGCTGTAATCGTGCCATGAACGGCAATCGGATCAAGTACCCAACT
>JAAXHI010000194.1 GCA_012270875.1 Candidatus Poribacteria bacterium
CCACTCTGTCGGTCTCTCTTTGAAAAGTGCCTTGCGACAGTAGACAATGACTTCATGCCCAGCTTCTACCCAGCGCGGGGCGAGTTCCCCCATGATTGTTTCCAGTCCACTATAAGTGGCGGGAAGCCCGCGTATGCCCAATACCCGAATTCTCATTTTTTACCTCGTCTCAATACGCGTTGCAAATCAAAGGGTGCTGTATATATTATACCCACTTTAAGCGCGAAAGTCCAATTTGTTTTAACGATGCGGAATCTATGAGCAACGCTTTGTAGTTTTTGATGATAGCCAGCACATAAATCTTCATTTTTTTTATGGAAACCGGTAGAGGAATTTGGCTTCGATTTCATTTGCATTTTCATGCATATCTGGACGATTTCCTAAATTCAGTCGCCATACGCGAGTCCACTCCGCATAGATTGAATACCGCCCAATAACGACCCAATTCGCCTCAACTGAGAGACGATGCTCGCTTTGTGTAATGCCAGATAAAGGGACCCATACGTCATCTTTCGGCGCATCAGGCGGATGTTCGGTATCAATATTGCCTGTTCCGTGGCGCTCTAATTCATAACCGAAAGCCGTCTCAAGTCTATTTGTCCACCGGCGACGTAATTCCAGCCACAAGTTATCAGCATCGGAACCGATCCTATGTCCAATAGGTGTTGTAAAGTGTTTGTAGACATTCACTGGATTCACGTGCGTATATGCGTATTGATTGATAAAGGCATATTCAGCATGGAAATCGGTGTCTGCGATGCCAAAAGGATCTGTTAGATATATGCCACCTAAGATGCCAAATTTAGTATCCCAATGCTTAAAATTAGCGGCAGGATTCCCATCGTCAACCATTAGTTCGCCATAGATTTCAAAATTGTCTATAGGGCGAAGTCGCATATCAACACTCATAAGAACGTTGTCCCCACTACCAGGAACGCGCCCATCTGCCCGTGAAATTGGTTGCTCGTTAATCAAGTAAATATTGACGGGATTCAGATAGCCTGGTTCAAAACGGTCGCCGTAGACAACGACTTCAGAGAGACCAAAGCCGAATCTATTCCAGAAGTATCCCTCTACCCTATGCCCTGAAATATACTTATCATTGATGTCCTCCGCCATATCCTCTAATATACCGGTGAATGCGGTGAAGGTGACCGGATCGTAAGTAGCTTGGAATTTGATCATGTCCATCGCCAACGGATTTTTAGAGATTAGCAGGCTGTCATGATAACCGGGTCCCCATTGAAGTGTCTCTTGTCCGAGCTGCAACTCAAACCACGGCAAGTTGAACTTCATATACCCGTTAATAGCCGTCCGATTTTTGAGATCGCCTTCCAATTGCCTAATCTTCGTCTCATCTGGGAAAAAATCTTCAAAGATTTCACCGTATACGAACCGGTGCGCTATATCAGTGGTAAAGGCGAACGTTTCCCCTGCCTGTCCATAAAGGTGGGGATAGATAGTGGTAACGAACATGTTGCCTTCAACCGGCTGCGCTTCCGATATATTATCAACAAGGTGCGTAATAATCTGTTGTGAGGCTCTTAGATCGAAAGAGAAACGATAATCTTGACCTGCCTTTTGGCCTGCCATCGTCATTAGGTGCAGTCGTCTGCGAGGTGGGATCTGTGTTCCAGCCTCACTGTAAAACGCCAACAAAGCGTTTAACCATTCTTGATCAATGGTACTCAATGTGATTTCGCCGTCCTGCTGCTTCCGATGTACCTCCAGCAGATAAGATGCCACCTGTTTTCGGGTGAGAGGTAAGGAACCACGCCGTATACCGAGCAAAACTCGCTTATTAAGTAAACGATGCACAAAGCGATAGGTTTCACGATTAAAGTCGGAAAGGTCTGGGTTAAGGGGAACGTTAATTAATGAAGAGGCTTCTGTTAGCGGGGAAGCCAATAGGAACATTGCAAGATAGGTAATTAACAGGTTTCGTAAAACGATCATATTTCTCTTTCCATCCTATTTGAGAATCACCATTTGGCGTGTAGCTTTGAATTGGTCTGCCTGAAGCGTGTAAAAATAGATACCACTCGCAACAGGCTCACCTACAGCATTCCGACCGTCCCAATATGCAGCACGAGATTGTGTTCTGTAAGTCCCAGCTGTTTGGAGTCCGAGCGATAACTGCCGAATGGTCTTCCCTTTCGCGTTATATATATGGATATTTACCGCCGCGTCCTGTGCCAAATCGTAAGGTATCCACGTCTCAGGGTTAAAAGGATTCGGATAATTCGGTAAGAGTGCTGTCTCGGTTGGTAATGTTGTATGGATTAGATGTTCTAAAGCAGCAATTCCTTGTCGAAAAATATCAGAGCCATCATCTACTAAGCGTGCCTCAGTAAGCCATTCATCGAGAAGGGCAGTATGTTCAGGCAGAAGAGGGGTAGCACTTGACGGTGCTGCCGGATTACTGGATTCCCCGAAATGCGCGGCAACGAGAAGTAGGTCAATGATGTCAATGCTGCCATCCATATTTATGTCAGCTTTCGGATGTTCTGGAGATGTCATACCAAAACTATTTGACACCAAGACGAGGTCTTGCATATTGACAACTCCATCGTTATTTATATCCCACGGTAATGTTTGTGGAATAGGGACCTGTTCCTGTAACTCAGGCAAAGTCGCTTGCCAGCCAGCATGGAGTTGCTCGTTGAGTTGCGCGACCAGTTCTGCATTTTCTGGGAGATTTACTATGTTGACAGTTTCATGTGGATCCGTATCGTAGTCGTAAAGTTCTACACCGCGGCTTCCATTTTGTCCCCATTCTGTGTATCTATACCGATCTGTCCTTATAGAGTTTCCAGTGGTCCGTCCTTTTTGGCTAAAGGCAGCAGTTTTCCATGGACGCGTTGGTTGCTCAATGACCGACATCAGACTCAGCCCTTCTAATTGTGAAGGCACGGACAATTGGCAGACATCACACAACGTGGGATAGATGTCAACGAGTTCTGCGAGCGCATCCGTTTTAACACCTTGATAAGTCTGCCCGGGTACGCTGACAATCAGTGGTGAACGGAGAGCAACCTCAAAGAGGGTATTTTTTAGCCATTTTCCATGCTCTCCAAGATGAAAACCGTGATCACCTACAAAAACGATGACTGTGTTTTCGGTTAGTCCAAGCGTGTCAAGGTGGTTTAGAACACGTCCGACTTGTGCGTCCGTAAAACTTGTTGATGCGGCATACGCTCGAATCAATTCTAACGTCTTTGTCTCCGAGAAATCACCTTTATCGGGGATATCTTGGAAGTCCCTGAATCCCTCAAAATTGCCATCGGTAATAGAAGGGGCATTCTCAGGAAGTTTGACGGAAGATGGCAGATTAAAAGATGTCCCGTTATATAGCTCATAATACCTCTTTGGTGCATAGAAAGGCAAATGGGGTTTACGGAAGCCAACGGCAAGAAAAAACCGAGTATCTTGGATTTCTTCCAAAACTTCAATTGCGTGCTTTGCAGCTCTCCCATCTCTGAGTTCGTCGTCATCAACATCAAGTGCCTGCCAAGAAGGCACCGATGATCGGCTATCGTAAGCGCTTGGTTGCGTCCACGAAGGAACACTCCACGAATAGGTATCATCTTGCCTTTCGAGGTTTTGTGCGACCTTACCAACAGATTGAGTATGATAGCCCGACATTTTAAAGTGCTGTGGGAGCGTCACAGCATTCGGTAACTTTTCCCTAAATCCTGTTGAGTTGGAAAACACTCTTGTTGTGTTAGGTCTTAATCCAGTAAGAATTGAGGTCCGGGATGGATGGCACAAAGGATACTGACAATAGGCACGGTTGAAGAGCGTCCCTCGTTGTGCGAGTCTATCAATATTAGGTGTGTGTATCTCTGGATGACCATAACAACCGAGTAAGGGTCGTAAATCATCTACAACGAGAAACAAAACATTGTATTGCCCTTCAGCATTCACACGGAGTTTGGGTAAAAGTCCTGTCGTGAAAGCAGCAGCACTTGCCTTTAAACTCGTTGATAAGAAATCACGCCGAGTAAACGATTGTGAAAATACCCTCTGTTGCTTAGTATCTTTCATGAGTAATCACCCTTATTTCGTAATTACCATTTTGCGTGTTGCTTTCACATGCCCGGCGTGAAGTGTATAGAAGTAGATACCACTTGCTACATATTCGCCCACAGAATTCTGCCCATCCCAATACGCAGCGTGTGCCTGGGTACGATACGTACCTGCAGTTTGGAAACCGAGTGATAACTGACGGATAGATTCACCTTTTAGGTTGTAAATATAGATGTGGACATCGGTGTCTTCTGCTAAATCGTACGGGATCCATGTCTCGGGATTGAAAGGATTCGGATAGTTCGGTAAAAGGACAGTTTCGGTAGGTGATGCAGTATTGATCAGATGCTCTAAAGTAGCGATGCCCTGTTTAAAAACATGAGAACCGTCATCCGCTAAGCGTCCCTCTGCAAGCCACTCATTCACTTGCTTAAGATGCTCTGGCAGAATCTCAGCATGTATTGCGGGTGCTGCAGGATTACTGGATTCACCAAAATGTGCGGCAACGAGAAGTAGGTCAATGATGTCAACCTGACCATCATCATTTACATCAACCTTCAGATGCTCCGAAGGCTCCACATCAAAGCTGCTTGCGACTAAAAGAAGGTCTTGGATATCAACAATACCATCGTTATTTATGTCCCAAGGTAACGTTTGTGGCACAGGGATTTGTTCACGCATCTCAGGCAAAGCTGCTTGCCAGCCAGCATGAAGTCGTTCACTGAGGTGTGATACAAGTTCCTGATTTTCTGGGAGGTCCACAATATTAACGGTCTCATTAGGGTCAGCGTAATAATCGTAGAGTTCTCGTCCGCGTTCACCGTTATTGCCCCATTCGGTATAGCGATATTGCTCGGTACGCATGGAATAACCATCCACAAAAGTGTTATTCAATACCCTTACCAATTGGCTAAAGGCGGCTGTTTTCCATTGTCGCGCCGGTTCTTCTATAACGGGGACCATACTAATCCCCTCAACTTCTGTTGGAATAGGAATTTGACAGGCATCACATAAAGTAGGATAGATATCAATCAGTTCAACTAAGGCATCCGTTGTAGTATCCGTATGGATTTGTTTAGGCATACTGACTATCAAGGGTGATCGGACAGAATCTTCAAAAAGCGTGTTTTTTCTCCAGAGTCCATGTTCACCGAGATGAAAGCCGTGGTCCCCCCAGAAAACAATGATCGTATTTTCAGTGAGTTTTAGGACATCCAATTGATCTAAGACGCGTCCGACCAAAGCATCAATATAACTCACATTTGCAGCGTATGCCAGCGTCAATTCTAAGGTTTGCTCGTCAGAAAACGGTGGGTAATTTGAAATATCTTGGTACCCTCTCATACCTTTAGGATTAGAGGCTATATTCGGTGCATTTCTTGGGAGACTTGAATCAACCGGCAATTTGAAGTCTTGTGTAGTGTATAAATCGAAGTATCTGGTTGGCGCATAGAAGGGTAGGTGTGGTTTGTTAAAACCGACTGCGAGGAAAAATTGTTTGTCTCTAATCTCAGTTAGGACTTCTACAGCAGCGTTGGCGATTCTGACGTCTTCAAGTTCATCCTCATCACCATCAAGAGCCTGCCAAGAGGGAGATGTTGCTTTATTAACGAATCTCCACCGTTCCCGCCAAATTGGTTCACTCCAAGAGAGATTGTCCTTCCATGCAGCATCACCGTGAGCAATTTTTCCAACAGAACGAGTATGGTAGTCGTGTTCTTTGAAATGTTGGGGTAAGGTCACAATTCCTGGGAGGACATCCCGAAAATCTGTGGGATTGTCATAGATCCGAGTTGTATCTGGACGCAACCCAGTCAGGACTGAAACTCTGGAAGGATTGCAAACTGGAAATTGACAATAGGCACGGTTAAACAGTGTCCCTTGTTTGGCGAGTCTGTCAATATTTGGGGTGTGCATTTCTGAATGCCCATAGCATCCAAGCAAAGGTCTCAAGTCATCTACCGATATGAATAACACATTGTATTGTGCCTCAGCGTTAACTTGCTGTTTAGGTAGGAGAGCTGTTGAAAGTGTAGCTGCGCCTGCTTTTAAACCGGTTGAAAGGAAGTCTCGCCGAGTCAACTGTCGTGAGAGTCTCTTTCGTTGCTTTGACTCTTGCATTAACTGAGGGTGGTTCATAAATAA
>JAAXHI010000288.1 GCA_012270875.1 Candidatus Poribacteria bacterium
ATCATTTATGAACCACCCTCAGTTAAGAGGACTTTGGAATCATCCCAACCACTCTTTACTTATAACTTATAACTATTAACTTACAACTCTAAAATAAACTAACCTTTTTTGTGCGGGTATCTGTTCCCCCCGCGTTTGTCTCAAAATTACGAAGGTGTCGCACTTTCGAGGTTTAATGCTTGCTGTTTGTGGGCATCAATGAGTTCCGCCTCGAATTCTTGCCAGATTTCAAGTTTCCGCCAATTCGATACGGTTGTCTCAGTGAAACCGAGCGCGCTGGCAATTTCGCGGTTGCTTTTGCCTTCAAACGACATCTGGCAGGCAATTAGCAGTTGTTTCGTACTCACACGTCTCGGCATGCGAAATTCCCCCTATCCGTGAAGATTAGCGAATCTGATGATTTGCCAATCCTTAATCCGAGCTGCCACCTAAGCCAACACCCCGAATTAAGCCTCAAACCTATATTAAGACAATTACGTTGGATATACCACAAAAATTACGCCTTTATCTTAATATATTATATTATACACCAAAGTATAGCATTAAGTCAAATTTTTTTGTCTTTTTTTTGGATTTATTACAATTTTTAGCAATAAAACCCAATTTTTTCCCGAATTGCTACCCAAAAATGGCGACTGTGTTCACCATCCACAAGATTCTACAGAGATGCCATCCCTACGGGATTCAAGGTTTCTGTGTAAAATCCGGTGCGGTTAGGAACGCAGATCGCAATCCCCCTTATCAGGGGGCAGGCATGTACGCCGAAAAACCGCACCTACCGGACAGGGAACACTGAGTAGTTCTGACCGAATCCTATACCGATAACTACATATTATAGCAATTATATTTAATTTTCAACAAAAAAATCTGTTTTTTTACTTATATATTAATATTATACACAAATTATATAATTAAGTCAAATTTTTTTCTATTTTTTTTGATATAACGTAATTTATATGTGTATAACGTAATTTATATGTGTAAACCGTATTTTCTGTAGGTCTATCCCGAAAAAAAATGTTGGGCGTTGGAAGGTTCGGAAGTTGAGGGGTTGCGAAGTTGGAAGGCTTTCGCGGGAAACTGGACGCTTACTGTAAGGCGGACTGAAAACTGACGGCTGACAGCCGTTGTAAAGGTAGGTCTTTTTAACCCGAAACACGCGCCGGTCGCATTCCTATTTTCAAGGTTCCCTACGCCTTGAAACGCAATGCAGGCACGTGTTCGCGGGTGTTTTAGTTTTCTATGGAGGAGAATAACATCTTCCTCACACTAAAATTATACGACGCGTTTTGTAATTAAGTCAAGTTTTTTTCTCTTTTATTGAAAAGCGTAGAATTCCCCGTTTTTTCGGGTCCCCAGCAGAGGCGTTAATTCATGCCCACTTCAATCCGATGATATGCCCCTATATATTAATGTATATAAGCAAGTTTAATAATGCTGGAACACAACCTCCTAAATCCCCCTTATCAGGGGGACTTTAACATTACTAAACTTTTGACAATTTTAACCTTGATACAGATACCGCACCTACAGGGCTTAGCACTCTTGGAAAACCGCGGTTCTACAGAAATGTCGCCCCTACGGGGCTGCGTGTGGAGGCATCTGTGTTTATTTTTTCTGAGTTGGGTTTGTGTTTGAAACATTGCGAAAAATTAGAATGCTCCAGAAAATATTTCCCGATTTCCACAGGGTTTACGCGAGGCGCAATAATGCACTTCGCAACCCCCTTTATCCCCCCTTATCAAGGGGGCAGGCGAGTACGCCGCAGAATTGCGCCACTACGAACCAAGCTACTTTTGAGAAGGGACACCCTTTGAAAGTGTATCTGTTTGTAGTGATGCGATTCATCGCATCGCTGCGGAAGTTCTATTACAGAAGTTGTCCAAACTATAGTAACATTAAACAACCCCCGAAAATATTCGCAGCATTTCGCAGCATTTCGATAGCAGGTCAAACCCCGAACACCAAATGAAATGGCTTTTGAAGGATTCAAGGGTTCCGCGTAGGATCCGGTTCGGTTAGAAACCGAACCTACCGGACCTGGTACCAAGACGGTTGTTTTTTTTTAAATTGACACCTATATAAAATTTCATAGCAAATTTCATAGCAGCCCCTAACACGCCCACCCCAAAAACCGACCAAAACCCAGTCATAGACTGAACACACGGCATTTCATACAATTCACAGCACTTCGGATTTGCTATGAAAACTGTGAAATGAACACCCCATTTTTCGTGCCAAAAATGTATGGATTGTGATAGAATAGAGATAATCACAGCGCGGCGTTTACTATAAAATCATACGGATATGTACCAAAACCATGAAAATCATTGACGTTAAAACTTACAATCTACGCTACCCACTTGTTGAACCTTTTGCGAATTCACGCGGTTGGACAAATACACGGACTGCCGTTGTCGTCGAAATTTCTACGGATGCCGGGATTACGGGTTGGGGTGAAGGTATAAGTGTCCCGTCCGCCTCGGCAATTGAGACACACCTCATCGGACAATCGCCTTTCGAGACGGAACGGATATGGGAGGCGATGCGTGGAAATATCGGTGCCTTGAGCGGGATCGACATCGCTTTGTGGGACATCATGGGCAAAGCACTCGATATGCCGATCTATCAACTCCTCGGCGGCGCGTTCCGGTTGAAGATTCCCGCTTACGCCAGCGGACTTTTCAAAAAAGACAAACCCAACATCACCGAAGCATTGATGGATGAGGCGAAAGGCTATGTCGATGCCGGATTCCCTGCCGTCAAAATGAAGATCGGTTTCGGCGAGGCGTATGACGTGAAAAACGTCGCTGCCGTCCGGCGCGCCATTGGCGACGATACGCGCTTCGCTGTTGACGCTAATTGCGGGTACGATGTCGGCACGGCAATTGACGTTGGGCAAAAAATTTTAGATGCCGATCTTTTCTGGTATGAAGAACCGATCACCAGCGACGATGTGGCAGGCTATCGGGAAATCCGAAACGCCTTGAAGGTCAGAATCGCTGGCGGTGAGATGTTGCAAGGACGGTGGGCGTTCCGCGACTTACTACAGAAACGCGGATTGGATATTGTGCAACCCGATATAAGTATCGCTGGCGGTTTCACGGAGTGCCGAAAAATTGCAGCTATGGCGAGTGCGAATTATGTTAGAGTACTGCCGCACATGTGGGGTGGTAGTATCCGTCTCGCGGCGACGCTGCACTGGCAAGCGACGCTGCCAGACGCGCCGCAGGCACTCAACCCTGTTCCGTCGCTGTTGGAGTTTGATATGACCGAAAATCGGCTCCGTACGGCATTGGCACAGCAACCAATACATGCCGTCGATGGATACGTTGACGTTCCACAGGCACCCGGATTGGGAATCGACATCAACCGAGATATATTGGAAAAGTATGCATGAGAATGCTAAGGAACTGGTTTCTGGGATTTAACCCCCTAAATCCCCTTATCAGGGGGACTTGAAGAGGCTAAATCCATAAATCTCATTTATCAGGTGGACTTTAGATGAAGCATAAAACAATAGCAGTCAGGCAAGAGCGGGTGGGGTTACAATCTTACCCCCCTGATAAGGGGGGCAAGGGGGGTTATATTCATTACAATAAAGCCAGCCAAGAACCGCAGACACCAAACTCTTACCCCCCTGATAAGGGGGGCAAGGGGGGTTATATTCATTACAATAAAACCCTCACCCAAAAGGCCCGCGAAAACCGTAAAAATCCAACCGCTGCAGAAAAGAAACTCTGGTATGAAGTGTTGGCTAACAAACGACTGGACAATCTAAAATTCACCCGTCAAAAACCTTTAGATGAATATATTGTTGATTTTTATTCTGCTGAACTCATGATCGCTATTGAGATTGATGGCGATACCCACGCAGATCAAAAACAGTATGATAAACGCAGAACTGAAAATCTAAATAAATATGGTGTTGTAGTAATTCGATATACCAACGCTGAAGTACTCAATAATCTTGAAGGGGTGTATCAGGATTTATGTGAACGTATATCTGCGATAAAATCCGCTAAATCTGAAACCCCCTAAATCCCCCTTATCAGGGGGACTTTCAGAGGAGATATGAAAAACCAAATTCTAATTATATGCCTCTTGCTTCTGTCTATCGCCAGCGTGATTTTTCTGTACCACTTTCGCGTTGAAGCGGATTCTCGAATAGAGCAGCCACCAAGCGAAGCCCCTTTCTCGCACGAACTGTTTGATCAGGTCCTGCAAGAACATGTAGACAACGCAGGACGGGTCAACTACACGCAATTGAAGGCGAACCCCGAAAAATTGGAGCGATATTTGGACCTATTGGCTGTTGCGAAACCTACGGATTTGTCCTATAATGCGCAGCTTGTATTTTGGGTTAACGCCTACAACGCGCTTGTCATTAAAGGGGTCATTGACCATTACCCCACAACGAGTGTCCGAAAAGTTAAATGGTTCAACGGGTTTTTCTCCCGGCTCAAGTTCCAGGTTGCTGGTAAAACTTACACGCTTAATCAGATTGAACACGGTATTATCCGCACCGAATTTGCGGATCCGCGTGTCCATTTCGTCCTTGTATGCGCTTCAAGCAGCTGCCCGCCTTTGGGAAACCGTGCGTTTTCTGCGGAGACGATTGAAGAGCACCTTGAAACCGCAACGTCTAACTTCATTCAAAACCCGGAACAAGTTCGGATCGACCGCGCGAAGCGTCGGGTCTATCTCTCGAAAATTTTCAAGTGGTATGACGACGATTTTGAGATCGGCTATGACGGTGTAGCAGATTTTCTCGCCGATTATCTGCCCCCCGAAGACGCAGAATTCGTATTAGCAGAAAATGTCAAATTCCACTACTTAGATTATGATTGGACGCTGAATGACCAAAAGAAATAAAAAGATGTTTGAAGCCCAAAGATTAAAGCCCCTATGGGGCTAAAACTGGGAAAACGCGATTCTACACAGCCACTTTCAAACTTTAGTACACTTTCAAACTCGCTTTTAAGGAGAATATCTATTTATGATAAATACTGCCGTTATCGGTTATGGTTATGCAGGACGCGCGTTTCATTCCTATCTCGTCGGCTTAGCAGATGGACTGAATCTTTACGCCATCGCGACGCGGGACGCTGAACGCCGGGAGGCTGCACGCGCAGCATACCCAAACGCACAAAGCTATCAGACAATTGATGAAGTTATCGCGGATGATGCGGTGGAACTCGTCGTATTAGCCACGCCACACGATACACACGCCGAACTCGCTATCAAAGCAATGGACGCAGGTAAGCATGTCGTCACAGATAAAATTATGGCGATGAATACCGACGAAGCCGACGCAATGATCGCCGCAAGTCAACGGAACGACGTGCTGCTCAGTGTCTTTCACAACCGCAGATGGGATTGGGACTATAACACAATCCGAAAGATTATTGACGACGGTTTGCTCGGCACACCGTATCTCTATCAGGTCGCGATTATGCGTTACGGGGCACCCGGCGGCTGGCGCGGTGTCAAGCGTCAGAGCGGTGGTATCCTTTACGACTGGCCCGCACACTTCGTCGATCAGGCATTGCAACTCGTAACGGCACCCGTCGCATCTGTCTTCTGCGATATTCACTACAACACAAGATGGGACACGGACATCGGCAACTACGGCAACCTTATTATCAAGTTTGAGAACGATGTCCGGTATCAGATTGAAATCGGTAACCTCTCGAAAGCCGAGAAACCGCGCTGGTATATCGTCGGGGATTTGGGTGGACTGATCAAATACGGACTCGACCCGCAGGAGGGACCGATGCGTGAGGGGGACATTGATGCAGCGCAGCAAGATCCCGAAAACTATGCGAAAGTCTGGACGGAGGCAGGGGGTGAGAACCGCGAACTCGTCGTCGAAAGCATCCAGACGACATGGAAATCCTACTATCAGAATATCGCTGATGTGCTGAACAAAGGCGAGGCGTTGGTCGTCAAACCGGAAGAGATCCGCAAAGTCATGCAGGTCTATGATGCAGCGATGTTGTCCGCAGAGACAGGCGAAACTGTGCGAATCTCGTAGGAGTAACCCCCTAAATCCCCTTATCAGGGGACTTTCAGAGAGGCATCTAACCCCCTAAATCCCCCTTATCAGGGGGACTTTGAGTGGGAAAGTGTTCAGATTGTGGACAGTGGTGTTCAGTTATTGACGGAATTATCCCCTGAATTCCGAGAATTCGCGCAATAACCGTCTTTCCAAAGTGGCATCGTACTTGCTATATACAGTATACAAGCAACTGCTCGAAAGGGAGAAAACAGATGAAAATCAAAACGCAGCACGGATTCATTTTTGTGTTATTCCTCATGTTGGTTTCCGTTGTACAGAGCGGTATAACCGCGCACCATGAGAAAGGCACATCGGAATATCACGAACTCAACGAACAGGTGATCGCAAGCATTGACAAGGGATTAGAGTGGCTAAAAGGACAGCAAGCCGAAGATGGTCTATTCGCTAACCATCCGGGCATAACGGCGCTCGTACTCACCGCTTTTTTGCGGCATCCAGAGAACAAATACGCAGAGGCGGATCATCCGTTTATACAAAAAGGACTTCAGCGACTGGTCGCGCTGCAACAATCGAACGGTGCGATTTACGATATTGAGATGCAGCCCGCACTGCCGAATTACAACACCTCTATCTCTGTCATGGCTTTTTCCTCAACTGGCAACCCGAAATATGACGAAGTTATTAAAAAAGCACAAGGTTTTCTGAAAAACCTGCAAGTCACAGATGAGGAAAGCGTCTATTTTGGCGGGATCGGTTACGGCAGCCGCCAAGACGTAAAAGACTTGTCGAACCTAAACATCGCTATTCAGGCACTCAAAGAGAGCGGTTCGGATGACCAAGAGGTCTGGGACAAAGCGATTAAGTTTCTCGAACGCACGCAGAATCGGAGCGAGAGCAACGATCAGTCGTGGGCAGGCAACGATGGCGGTTTCATCTATTCGCCTGACGGTGAAAGCAAGGCTGGTGAAGATGCTGCAGGGAGTCCGCGTTCCTACGCCAGTATGACTTACGCCGGACTCTTGAGTTTCATCTACGCAAATGTTGATAAAGACGACGCACGCGTGCAAGCCGCCTTCGAGTGGATAAAGGAACATTTCACGCTTGAAGAGAACTACGGTATGGGTGCGCAAGGTCTCTACTATAACTACCATACAATGGCGAAAGCGTTACGGCTTTACGGTCAATCGACTTTTGTAGACGCAAAAGGTATCGAACACGATTGGTACCGAGAATTCGCTGAAAAAATGATTGACTTGCAGACCCCGGACGGATTCTGGGTGAATGAGAGCAGCCGCTGGATGGAAAGAGACCCGCGACTCGTAACCGCTTACGTGATTCTCGGTCTTGATACCGCCTACCCGAAGTAGGTTTTTCTAACCCACCTTACCGAACCGCAAGGTAAATTAAAAAAATGTATCAGACAATCAAAGTCTCCGCAATTTCGCTGAAACCTACCAAATGGGATAAAGTCTCCAACGCCGAAAAGTTGGAGGCTTTCTTCGTTGATGCCGCCAAGGACGCGCCACAGTTAATTTTGGCGACCGAAGGCGTATTGGAAGGCTACATCGTCATGGATGTCATTGAAGGCAGTGCCACACCCGCGGCGATGCTCGACATCGCAGAACCGCTTGATGGCGCGTATATCCACCGATTCCGTCGGCTTGCGAAGCAACTCAAGACCTGTCTCTGTTTCGGTTTCGCTGAACGCTGTGGCACCTCTGTCTATAACGCCGCTGTGTTCATTGATCGCAACGGCGAGATATGCGGCACGTATCATAAAACCCAATTCGCTGAAGGCACACACCCATCGTGGAATTTCAACTGCATCGGTGAGACGATCCGTGCGTTTGATACACCCTTCGGACGTGCGGGTATCCTAATCTGCAACGATCGCTGGAACCCGATGATTGCGCGGACGCTGGTTTTAGATGGCGCGCAATTCCTGCTGATTCCCTCCTACGGTTCAAAAGGTAAATCACAAAATCAGACCGTCCTCGCCAGAGCGCGTGAAAACGGCGTGCCGATTGTAGAGGCAAACGTCGGCATGAACCTCATCATCAGCAAAGGCGAAATCGTCGCCTACAAATGGGGCAACGACCAGATTAGCACCGCAAACATCGAGATTCCACACCCACCTTCCACTGAGGCGGCACGCCATTCGGAGCAGGAATACTTACAGGCACAGGGCCCTGAGATGGAAGCACGCTATCAGAAAACCGTTGACCGTTTGCGGTAACACGGATACGCTACCTATAGGATGTTACATCCCACAAATAGATAACCCCGTCAGAACCGCCACTTGCGAGCAGACGACTATTAGGGGAAAACGCAAGAGATTGAATGTTGCGTTTGTGTCCTGTGAACGTCGCAATAGGTTTCCTTGTCGCGACATCCCATATCTGAATCGTCGGTTGCCGTCCACCCATACCGACAGCAATGCGGGTGCCATCAGGCGAAAATGTGAGGCTCGTTGCGTTTACTGTACTCAGCGTAGCGATATCTTGCCAAGTTTTTGTAGAGCGGATATCAGTTCTGCCAGCACTCGTCGCGAGAAGGGTGCCATCAGGCGAAAAGGCAATCGCTCGGACTTGACCCAGATGTTTAAAGGTCGCAACATTTTCACCCGTTCCGACATCCCAAACCTTAGCTGTTCTATCCTCGATACTATCACGTAGCGAAACGTGATAAGTGGTACCATCATCGCCTTCCACTTCTTCCCAGTTGCGGCCACCACTACTCACCAGAAGCGTCCCATCAGGCGAAAAGGCAAGTGCCTGAATGGGTGCTATATGACCGGACAGTGTGTGATGCAGTTTCTCAGTTTCCACATCCCAGAGTCTGGCCTTGTTGTCTCTCCCGCCAGTCGCTAACAACGTTCCATCGTTGGATATTTCAGCAGTCATAACACGCACCTCATGCGGAAAGCGAGCGATAGTCTCCTCACGCCAAAGTTC
The DNA here is from genome assembly GCA_012270875.1 of Candidatus Poribacteria bacterium. Taxonomy (GTDB): domain Bacteria; phylum Poribacteria; class WGA-4E; order WGA-4E; family WGA-3G; genus WGA-3G. Next base: position 8,977 of record JAAXHI010000288.1, read on the forward strand.
GACGGCGTCTTTATACCTAATACTAATCCCGAGGTATTCCCCTTCAGATGAGAATCCCATAGTCTGAGTGTACCCATCAGTGCCTACCAGCGTCTTGACCTCTACGCCGGTTTCAATATCCCGCACCCTGATTGTATTGTTAGCACCAAGATTTATGAGGTGTTTTCCATCCGGTGAAAAACTGACACGGCCCCCCTCCGATGTATGCTCAGCAGGCGGCTTTCTCTCGTTTCTGCCAATCCATTTTTCCGTATCAAGATTAAATTGGACAACCGCGCCATCCTCAATCCGTAATACATGAACAACGTCGTCAGTGAAATGGGCGGCTATATACCTCCCATCTGGCGAAAATGTGATGGATTTAGCAGATTCTTCAAAGGTAATGGACCAACGTTGTTCTCCTTGTTCAATATCCCACAGTTTAACGTCGCGATCCTGATACAGACCACCTGTTGCTAAAAATGTTCCGTCGGGTGAAAACGCGACGCAACGAATGCCACCTTCATTGTAGATTTCGGTATGACCGGAGGGAAACGCGAGAGGTCTACGATACTCTGGATGCGCAAAGGACCGGAACTGTCTTCCCGTTTCAACATCCCACAGTTTCGTAGTCGTATCCACGCTACCTGTCGCCAAATGCCTACCATCCGGTGAAAACAGGACGACTCGGACAGTGTCTTCATGTTTGAAGGTGAAGTGAACTGTCCGCGTCTCAACATCCCACAATATAGCCTCATGACTCCAGCCACCTGTCGCTAAAAGTTTGCCGTCCGGTGAAAATGTGACCCTGGTCGCAGGACCGCCATGAAGAAAGACAGACAGCTCCGCCTCAGTGCTTTCAGAAAAAACGTTCCACAATCTTGCTGGGCCGTTCCTATACCCGATAGCAATTTGGGTGCCATCCGGTGAAAAGGCGGCTGTTGACGGAATATTCTCACCCTTAGAGGCGAGCAACGACAAAAATTCATCGGTGTCAGCGGAATAGAGCCATACACCAACACTGGATACTACAGCAGCGAGACTTCCATCCGGCGACAGTGCAACATCGGATCTACGACCTCTTCCAAACCGCGCAACCGCATTCGGTGGTAAAGCAATCGTGGTTTCCTGTGGGTAGATATTTCCTAAAATTTTTGGATCTATATCTACTATTTCAGTCCGCTTTGCCTGCGCTTTCTCATCAGCGAAAACTATTGTGAACGGGCAAAAAGAGATTAAATTGGCAAGGAGTAGTACGAGAATTGATAGCATGTATTTAGACATCGCGCATTCCTTTGTGAAGTTAACGGATATTGATGAACCGCATAGGTAAGCGAATTCGCTATTAGATTTTGATCGCTAATTATAAAGAGGTAGATTTCTAACAAAAAGGTTTAAAAAGTGGCAACTTAGGTTACTATAACATATTTCTAAAAAACAAGAAAACCGTTTTCGCCTTATGTGAAACTTGTTTAAACCTATCTCCGTTAATCCTGTCAAATACCCTTGTGTTCTTAATGACATATCAAAAAATACACCAATAGATCCGCTAAAATATTCAGGAGGAAACATGCGTTTAATTGAAGGGATATCTATTGGGGTCGCTGCGATGCGTGCGCACAAGATGCGTTCGCTACTGACGATGTTAGGCATTATCATAGGTATCGCGGCGGTCCTGGCAATGATAGCCATTGGTGATGGTGCTAAAGAAATCGTAATACAAGACGTCCAAAAGTTAGGGGGCGCGACCCGATTCACACTCTACCATACATCATACAAACGCGAAAATAACAGATGGGTCCGTATCCGTAGCAATGAATACATGGACTACCAAGATGTATTGGCAATCGAGGCAGAATGTCCATCCGTGAACGCAGTCACGCCTCGACTCTCCGACTGGAGAGGCGTTCTGTTTCAGGCACCAGATGGTACTGAGGCTTATGCCGGTTATAACGGCGTAGATGCGACCTATACAACCGCAATGGATTGGGGAGTCGAATCGGGACGCTTCATTACAGATGAGGACGTCGAAAACGCAGCACGAATCTGTGTGCTCGGTGATGAACTCGCGACCGAACTCTTCGGTCATGAATCCCCGATAGGACAAGAAATCAAGATTGTAAAAAAGATTCGTTATCGCGATCAATGGGGACGGCGGGCGAGCAGACGCTCCACCGAACGCCTCACGGTTGTCGGTACAATGATACAGCGGGGTACCAGTCTCCAGTTCGGTTGGTGTTACGATAACCTCGCTTTTATCCCGATATCAACCATCCAAGAACGCTTCACGGGTAACGATCGGATTGACGATATTATGGTTTTCGCCAACACCGTTGATGTTATCCCGAAAGCCATTGAAGAGGTGAGAACAGTCATCAAAAAACGACACAGAGACGAAGATGATTTCATTAGAATTCGGGCGATGCGTTCAGGCATGGCGCAATTAGAAAAAATCAGCAAGGTGATTAAAGTCGCCTTAGGGAGTATCGCCGGATTCTCGCTGCTCGTCGGTGGCATCGGTATCATGAACATGATGCTCGTCGCTGTCAGCGAACGGACGCGTGAGATCGGCTTGCGGAAGGCACTCGGTGCGAAACCCTTCGACATCTTGGCACAGTTCCTAATGGAAGCCGTGATGATGTGTGGTGTCGGTGGCGCGATCGGTGTCGGGTTAGGCATCTTTGCTGGCGAAGGGATGGCGATGCTCGCTGTCAAAATCGCTAAGATTGTCCCCGAATGGCCCTCGGTAGTCTCTATGGAATGGATAGTAATCTCGGTATCGTTCTCCGCTGCGATCGGTATCTCGTTTGGGTTGTATCCCGCCATAAAAGCCTCTATGCTCCAGCCCAAGGAGGCACTCCGTACAGATTAAGTTCAGACTGTTCAAATGGTAGAGTTCTTGGTTTTTAACCCCCTAAATCCCCTTATCAGGAGACTTTAAGAGGCGCGCTCGGAAGGCGCGCCTTATTTTTTTTATAGGAAGTCCGGTGCGGTTAGGAAACCGCACCTACCGGACCTGGGGGAAAAATAAACTTATTTTGCTTAATTGCGTCTAATTAAGGTACGGTAATCGTAATAAATGCATAATCTCAAAGGTTTTGGA
>JAAXHI010000247.1 GCA_012270875.1 Candidatus Poribacteria bacterium
TTTATGAAACACCCTCAATTAATTGATGTATAATTAAATCAGTATGACTAAAATTCACAAATTACACATAAGTCAATATGATTTAAGTCATACAGAATTCAAACTGGAATCTATTCATACTTCACATTCATACATCATACCTTATTTGATTTCAGTTATACAGAATTCAAAAGGAGTTATTGGCAGAGCAACAGAGAGGAAACTCCAGAAGCGCGTCCTCCCTGTTGCTCGCCAATTCCTTCTTCAAGCCATTCCAATAAATATGTTTCCCCGTACACACGATAACTGAATGACCCAGAAAACGTTTGACAAACATTCTCAACGGCACTATAATCAGGTTCGTAGTAAGGCAATTTATTGCCTGTGCTAATGCGCAATGAATTGCGCTACTACAAACCTAAGATGAAGATGGCTTATTGCTGGTACGAATGCGCAATGAATTGCGCTACTACGAACAAGAGGAAATTGGAAAATGTACCGCTATCGGGAATTAACACCCGAAGAGAAAACCGAAACCCTGCAGCAGCGACAATTGAATCGCTTCCCACCACATGCACCACCCCATCTTCACAATACTGAAGGTTGGTTTTTGATCACTGCCGCCACTTACGAACACAAGCGATACTTCCACACGGACGAAGAGCGGACATGGCTTCTGAGCGAACTACAAAAGGAGCTCCAAGTCGTCAAAATCTCCATTAGCGGTTGGGTTGTCCTACCAAATCATTATCATCTATTGGTTAAGTGTCAACCACTTTCAGTTATCAGCCAACCCTTACGCCGTGTTCATGCTCGCACAGCACGTGAGTTAAACCGTCGTGAAGACCTAACCGGACGACAAATTTGGCATCGTTTCAGTGATAGGCAAATTCGTAACGAAAGACATTATTACACAACTCTAAACTACATTCACTACAACCCGACAAAGCATAACTACGTGCAAAAACCGAAGGACTGGACCTGTTCAAGCTTACATTGGTATGAAAAACACTTTGGAATTGAATGGCTGCGCGATCTCTGGCGAACACATCCTGTACGGAATTATGGAAAGGGATGGGACTGGCAAAATTCAGGTTCGTAGTAAGGCGATTTATCGCCTTTTTGAATAAACGGTTCTGATTAGCAAAAAACTGGCTCGTAGTCGCGCAATTCTGCGGCGTACTCGCCCAAATGCGATCTGCATTATTGCGCCTATTGTAGGTAGAGATGGAAACTAAACCCACAATTTCATCACTATACCATTTCTCAACAAACGGTTCTGATTAGCAAAAAACTGGCTCGTAGTCGCGCAATTTATTGCGCCTCTTGTATTCGGTTCCACAGAATTTCAAAATCCGCATTTATGTTTCAGATTTGGTATTAGACAACAGGAAGGAAAATCATGATTGAATAAAGAAAAATGATAAAGCACTGCACATCTTTAGCATTTTCAGTATTTCTCTTATTCTGTGTAGTAACAGTGGTAACTGCACAAACGCCTCAACAAATCGCCCAAAAAGCCTTTCGATCCACAGTACTTCTTGTTATGGAAGATACTAATGGGCAACCCCTTTCATTGGGTAGCGGATTCTTTGTAGGAAATGATCAGATTGCAACAAATCTCCACGTTGTAAAGGGTGCAGCAAGAGGTTATGCAAAATTAGTCGGTCAAAAAACGAAATTCAATATTGCGGGCACTTTCTCGAGGCTTCTTCAAATTTGGTAGAGCTTGGGTTTCATTCGACATAATTTCCCTCCAGATTAATAGTGTTTCAACTTTGAACTTAAGGGTGGATTTGATGCGAAGGCGCAATGAATTGCGCCACTACGAACCTAATTTTCCTAAAACTCAACCCGTGTTGTATTACAAGAGACTCTAAAAAATATACCACGATCCTTCGTGAGCTGCAATGTAAAATCAGAGCAAAAAATCTTGACATCACCTCCGACACCATATACAATGATTCCTAAATGAACATACTTCGAGAAGCAGCAAAGCGTTGCCCCTGCAAAACACGCTTACAAAGCATTTGATATGGATATACGGAGGTTTCTCATGCCCACAATCGAAACAGTTTTTGACTCCCCAGGCCCACAACCTAACGGAATGCAAGCCACCGAAGACGGACTCTGGATTCTCGACCAGCAGACCAACGAAGTCCATCTCGTCTCTTATGATGGCACTGTGAAAAAGACACTCACTACTGGTTCAGACAGAGGCAGCGGCATTACAGATACAGGCGACACACTCTGGCTTGCCTCCACCTACAGTTGCGAAATCCTATCAACAGACCCAGAAAGCGGTGAAACGCTCGCCTCTTTTGAGACCCCCGGCGCAGGACAGACCGGTGCACACGGCTTAGAATGGCGCGAAAATAAACTCTGGATAGCCGTACCACCTTCCGCCACCGTTTATCAGGTAGACGTTGAAGACGGTTTCAAGGTAATTCACTCATTCCCCGCGCCCGGCGACCGACCCCACGGTATCGCGTGGGTAGGCGACGATCTCTGGTGCGTTGAAACGAACCATCGCGCAATCTTTCATCTCGACCCAGAAGACGGCAGCCATCTCAACAAAATTGAGATACCCGAACCCCACCCCGAACCGCACGGCATGACATACTGGGATGGGTACTTCTGGTATTGTGACGCACATACCACAGCAGTGTGTCGCGTCCCGCTATCCTAATGGAAACCATCGGTAGACGCCTGAATATGGGAAAAAGCAGTGCCGCGATGAATATGGCAATTGATGAAGCAATACTTGTGGCACAGCAGGAACAACCGAATCCAACGCTCCGGTTCTACGGTTGGAACAAACCCGCATTCAGTTTCGGCTATTTCCAAGATATTGCCTCAGAAGTTGATGTCAAAGCGTGTCGTGCGGATGGGATTGAATTGGTGAAACGAATGACGGGTGGTGGCACAGTCGTGCATGGGTGGGAACTAACCTACACACTGATTCTCCCAAGAAGTGCTGGAGAATTAAGTGTCTCCGACGCTTACCAACGCATCGGGCAATCCCTCGTCATGGCGTTTCAGCAACTCGGTATCCCCGCACACTGTTACGATGCATGTACGGATGCCTCGCAAACCGCGCAAAATATTTGTCTGACGAATCCCGCTGAACATGATGTGATGTCTGACAACAAGAAGTTAGCGGGTGTTTCTGTCAGGCGTAGTCGAAATGGGATAATGTTTCAAGGGTATCTCTCCTTGGATATGCCACCTGCTGCGATCCTGGTACGCGTCTCAAAAGATCCCGAGGTCCAAGAGATACTGCGCGAAAAATCGACCGCTATCAATACAGATGGACGTTCTATAGCACGTAACACGCTTATCCAAGCGATATCTGAAACATTTAATCTCGGAATTGCGTTTCATTCAGGTACACTCTCGTCAGCAGAACGGGCACAGGCAGAAACCTTGGTTGAGACCAAGTATGCGACTGCGTCGTGGAATTTCGGATGAATCAAAAACAAACATCCACCAACGCTGTTCTTATTCCCCAAGGCGCGTTTATCATGGGCACCGATACTGAAGCCTTCTACGGAACCGCTTTAGCCAATTCAGAGCATGCCAAACTCGACGAGGCACCGATGCACGTCCGCTTTTTGGAGGCATACCTTATTGAGCAGTATCCTGTAACAAACGCCGAATACGCAGCCTTCGTACAAGCGACAAATCATCCGCCGCCCATACACTGGAAAAACGGGAACTTCGCGCCCGAGGCTGCAAATCTCCCTGTTGTCCACGTCAGTTGGCACGATAGCAACGCGTACGCACAATGGGCAGGCAAGCGACTACCGACAGAGGCAGAATGGGAGAAAGCCTGTAGAGGTCCCGACGGACGCATCTATCCTTGGGGCAATATTTTTATCCCTGATGAACCAGAATCCACAGAAACCTCACAGATTCTCACGGCGTCCCTCACACCCGTCGGCGCCCGTCCTGCCACTGCAAGTCCCTATGGCATCGGCGAAGCTGCGGGGAACGTTTGGGAATGGACTGTGGATTGGTATCAGCCATATCTCGATCCAAAACGTCAAAAACCTAAACAGGCAACTGACGAAAAACAGAAAACCTTGCGTGGCGGATCATGGTTGGAAGTCCGCGACGGCACCGCAGAGCGCTACTTCCGATGCGCGAATCGCTTACACGCACCACCAGACTATAGTGCCGGGAATATTGGATTTCGTTGTGTCCGAGAGGCACCACCGGAGAAAGCCGAGTCACTCCATGTTCCCATAGAACCGCTCGTCGACTATATTAAAAAGAAGAAACTCGCAAATCTAAGGCTCCTTCAAAAACGGACACAAAAGAGCAGTCTCAGAGATGCACTGATTGCTGCCGTTCTCATCGGCGGAACAGTTTATAGTGTTATGGTAAACCCTGAACTGATATTAGGGGGCGCGATCGTCGGAATTATCGGTGCTGGCTTTCTGTTTAGTGCATCAGTGAATTTTTGGCGGAGATGGCGTGCCGTCAAGCGAGCAAAACAGGTCGAGTCCGAAAAAACCAATTTTCATAGCAACCACATTTTTCATATTGACGCGAACTCAGATTCAGTGTAAACTTTCCACAAACTGAAGCATCTTTCATGGGGAGAAAACAATGAACCCGCTATGTTTAGAGCACTGTTTGACCGAAACAGAAAAACAGCAATTTGAGGAAAACGGCTTCCTTATCGTCGAAGATGCCATCCCACAAGAGATGGTCGAAAAATTGATTGTCGCTGTTGACCGAGTCGGGGCAGAACACTTGGGAAAAGATGAACTCCCACCCGATGCGAACTTTAACCTCCTCGATTTTGTTGGCAGAGATGAAAACTTTATAGAACTACTCGATTGGCACACAACGTTTCCGAAAGTGTGGGGGATTTTGGGATGGAATATCAAACTCTACCACTCACATCTGATTGTACTGCCACCGCTGCCACCCGAAGAACGCGATAAACCGAGACGCCTCGGATGGCACCAAGATAGTGGACGACTCAACGTCGAATTGGAAGGCAACCCGCGCCCACGTGTATCACTGAAGGTCGCCTATTTCCTAACCGATACTTCGGTACCTGGACGCGGGAACTTCTCCGTACTACCGGGCAGCCAACAATTCAACCAAGTAGAAATGCCAGAAGAGAACACCGCTGACCCTGAAAACGCGACATCTGTCTTCGCGAAACCAGGAACCGCCGTCTTTTTTGATCGGAGATTATGGCACGCCGCAGGACGTAACACCTCCGACATCACACGCAAGGTACTCTTCTACGGCTATAGCTACCGCTGGCTCCAACCGCGCGATAACATGACAGTGGAACACGTCATGGAACATTCCAACCCGATTCGACAGCAGATTTTGGGTAAAAGCACTGGCGGTATGGGATATACCTCCCCGGGTGAAAAAGATGTCCCACTCCGTACATGGCTTCAGGAAAACCTCGGTTCCGAAGCGGTTGCGCGCTAACACAGAAGCACAACGGACGGGCAACGCTGCCCGTCCTCACATCTGCGCCAACGACACGGCAATACGGCGATTAAAAGAAGCACCTCTGAAGAAACTGAGAGGAACTTCTTTTTTTTTGGCAATCTCGGAAGGAAAATTGTATACTTTTTAATTGAAAACACACCACATACAATTTCGGAACACACCCAGAACAGGAGTTGCCAACTTTCATGAAAAGTTTGTTTTGCCTGCTGACGCTTCTTATAGTCCCCGCAGTCGCCTTTTCACAAACAGGAGCAATCGAAGGCACCGTCTATAATAACGGCACGAAAGAACCGTTGGCAGGCGCAGAGGTCAAGATCATTCAAACCGATGAACGTCAAAAAACCGATGAAAATGGAAAATTCGCGTTCAGCTCCGTCCCCGAAGGCACCTATACCTTAGTTACTACGATACCTGAAACTGAATTAATACAACAGACTTCGGTTGTTGTTGTCGCAGGAGAGAAACAAGAGACTGAAATCTATGTTGCGACAGAACAGTACCGCCTCAAAGGCATCGAGGTAACCGGCAAACGCCTCCCTAAGACTGTCAGCAAGAAAAGTATCCAAGCGGAAGAAATTACGCGACTACCTGGTACCGCTGGCGACGCGCTGCGTGCCCTCCCCGCCATTCCCGGCATCGGGGTCGCAAACGATTTCAGCGGAGCACTCTACATCCGTGGTGGTTCCGATGAAGATAACCTCTACTACTTTGATAGAGTACCTGTCGGTTACCCCTACCACTTTGGCGGGATCGTCTCATCTTTGAGCTCCGAAATTATCGATGATATTGATGTATACGCCGGCGGTTACGGTGTCGAGTATGGCGTGGATTCCCAAGCCGTAATTGACATCTCCTCAAAAAACAGCAGTCCGACAGACTTCGGTGGAAAATTCAATCTCAACGCGCTCTACTCGGAGGGATTGCTTCGCGGAAAAATCGGCAAAAACGGGTTCTGGTACGCCGCCGGACGTAGAAGTTATATCGACCTCTTCATCGGCTCTCTCTCCTTTGAGACAGGATCCATCACGGCTTTTCCTCGCTTTTGGGATTACCAACTGAAAGCAGGCTACGATCTTAGTGAAAAACACCAACTCTTTTTTAACCTTTTCGCCTCTGGAGATCGGTTCGCTCTAAAATTGGATGGTGATAATGTAGACCAAGATTTTAGAGGCAATACCAGTTTTGAAAGCGGTTTTGAGGGTTTAGGCATTCATCTCCGTTCCTTCTTGACAGAACGCCTCACCTCCTTTTTATCACTAACCCGTTCTGATTTCCTATTCAATGTTAACCTCGGTCCAGCACTTTCTCTCAATATTGACGCGCCAAGCTACACCCTCCGCGAAGATCTTACTTATGAGTTAAATCCGAAGCATCGCTTGGAAACCGGGTTAATCCTCGGCATTGAACCCGGACAGGTTACCGGCACTTTCACCCGCATCCCTGATGAAGGCGAAGTTGACTACGACATCCGATTCGAGGAAAAAATCGCTTTAGACGAATACGTCCGAGGACAACGCATCGAAGGCTACTTGCAAGACAGGTATACACTCCTACCCTTTCTATCTGTCGTCTTTGGACTCCGTTTTGATTATTTCAACCGGACCGATGAACTCTCTATCCAACCGCGTGGCAGCCTACTCTTAGAACTCCCCAATAACTCGGAACTGCAATTCTCGTACGGTATCTACAACCAAGCACCAATACCAGCACTCCTCTCTCCTACTGTCGGGAACCCAGACTTAAAGCCGAGTCGCGCCAGTCATTACATCCTCGAACTTAAACGGCAGCTTGCACAAGATACAGAAATCAAAATGGCGGCTTACTATAAAGACCTTGAAGGCATCGCAACAAGCGATGAAGAAGCCGCTTATCTCAATCAAGGCGTCGGCTATGCACAAGGCACCGAAATCTTTCTCAGGCATGAGCGCGGAGATCGGTTTTTTGGCTGGATTTCCTACGCGTACGCACTCTCCAAACGCCGAGACCGTATCGGCGAACCGTACCGTTTCTATTCGTTTGACCAAACGCACGTCGCAACACTCGCCGCCAGCTACAACCTTACCCCCACATGGGAATTCGGCGCGAAATGGCAATATCGTACGGGGAATCCATATACCCCTGTCGAAGAGGCTAAAATCGAGTTCGACCCAAGGAACGGCAGACCCATCTATATCCCGATTTATGCCGAAACAAATTCGGGTCGGTTACCGGCTTACCACAGGTTGGACGTGCGTATCAGTAAAATCTTCCAATTTAAAGGGTGGAAACTCGGTTTTTTCTTCGAACTCCTAAATACTTATAACCGAAAGAATCTGCTGGATTACAGGTATAGCGACGATTACGAAACGCGGGACGATATCAACCAACTGCCTATCCTTCCTTATTTGGGGGTTACAGCGGAATTTTAACCGAACCTTACTTGAACTTGATGTAAGCGTCGGATTAACTCGCTACACCGTGAGAAGACTTCGCACGCGCATAACCACGTTCTAATCAAACACTCAGGAGATAAAGCGTTGAAAAAGATATTGATCCTTTTAATGTGCCTGATCCAATTCAGCACCCTCGCACAAACCGATGATACCACCGAACAAAACGCTGTAGAGGACGAAGACTCACAGTCTATTCCTACGTTACCCCCAATCAGAGTTGAAGGCGAGCGGATCGAAAGAAAACCGAGACACATTTTAAACGGCGCATTTATTAGGAGTGCTACCGGCAGCGCAGGCGATCCACTGCGAGTTTTAAATCACCTCCCAAGTATCGGTGTCCTGAACGATTTCGTCAGTGTACTCTCTGTACGCGGCGGTGGACCTGAAGATAATCTCTACTACTTCGACCGATTGCCATTAGGATACCCCTACCATCTCCAGGGGATTGTCTCAATATTCAACCCTGAAGTCATTGAAAGTATCGAGGTGTATCCGGGTGGGTACGGCGCAGAATTCGGTGCTGATGCGCAAGCCGTCATTGACATCCACTCGCGCACGAAGACTGACACTGGGTTCGGTGGAACAGTCAACCTCAATTTCGTGTATCATCAAGCCTTCCTTGAAGGGAATGTAGGTGAACGCGGATACTGGTACGCTTTTTGGCGAGGCAGCAATATGGGTCCCCTTTTTGAATTGCTGCCAAGACTGCTCGAAGTAGAGAGCGATTTGGTGACTGAGGTGCCAAGTTTTTGGAGTTATCAAGGAAAGGGTGTTTATCAATTAAATAACACACACACGTTGGTTGTCAACACCATCGCAGCGGACGATGCCGGTAAATTGAACTTCACAGCAGATGAAGTGTCTGAAAGCGATCTGCGCGGTCCCCTGAGCTCAGATAACCCCTTCGATTCGCAAGGAATTCATCTCTATTCCGAGAAACAGGACACCCTCAAGTCAATTGTATCACTCACGCGTTCGTTTTCTCGCAAAGTGCTCAAGTATGGGGACGGCTACTTTTATCGGAGCGCACGAAGTATCTATGCACTACGCGGCGACCTTGAGTACTGGATAAAACACCCAGATACGCTCTTGGCATCTGGCTTTGCCGTTTCAAGTCTCCCGACATCACTGATTAGCGTTGGCGCACGTCCGTTTGAAGAAGGCGATCCAGACTATGATGTCAGACTTAAACAAGATGGAGAAAAAATCTTTACCAACAAATCCGAGAATCTACATCGTCTGGAGGGGTACTTGCAAGCAACACAGGACTTACCCTCGCCTCGCTATGCCGACTTTTATGCCACCATCGGGATGCGCGCAAACTACTTCAACCTCATAGACAACTTCTCACTTCAGCCGCGCGGACTCCTCGGTGTGACGCTTGGACCCGATGACGCGAACACTAATCAGTTATCTTTTTTTCCAATAGACCTGCGTCTCATGTCCGGTAGTTACGTTCAAAACCCTCAGTTTTATCAAGTTGTGCTTGGGAAAGAGAACCCTGAAATTGCGCCGAGTCTCGCAAGACACTATGTTGTTGCACTGGAAAAAGTTTTAGAATCAAAACCAAAGGAAACAGAAGCAAACGCACAGACAAACAAGAAACGCTTCCCCACACGGACAACAATTGAAATCGCTGGCTACTACAAAGACCTTCGCGACATGATTACTTACAACAAATCTGAGAGACGCTATCGCAACCAACGGATAGGACACGTGAAAGGGATTGAAGTCTCATTGGATCATGAAATAGGCAAAGCGTTTCGGGGTTGGCTCTCTTATGCCTACACTATCTCTAAACGCCAAGATTCCCCAAAGGATGATGAGCGTTTTTATATGTATAATACGCCACATGTCGCGACGATCGGCATGAACTACCAAGCAGAATCGTGGGAATGCAGCGCAAATTGGCAATACAAGAGCGGCGTGCTATATTCGCCGTTAGTTGATCGGGAACCGTATACCAATCCCTTTAACAAAAATGAAACGTGGCTTCCGATTTACGGTGAAATGGCGCGCGAAGCGGCATATCATCGTTTGGATTTACGGTTCCATAAGTCATTCAAATCCGTTTTTAATCTTGATAATTGGAAGTGGGGATTCACTTTAGAACTCTGGAACGTTTATAACCACACGAATATCCTTCAAGTCCGCTACAACGAGAATTATACAAAAGAGGTACGGATTGCCCAATTACCGCTAATCCCCTTCATTGCAGTGACGGCGGAGTTTTGACAATCCGGTTCAACGCAAATTTATATAGTCCAATTCGCCTCCTTTTTCGTCTTTATAATAACCCACGTTTCACCGAAAGGAGGCAACATCTTTGCACGAGTATCTATCTTCTTCACTCAAATTCCAAAAGATTACAATTTCTCTAATCGTCATTACGTTGTTGTACACCATTGGCATCAGTGTATATGCCGAATCCTCGAATCACGAGATTAAAGCATATCGGACCTATGAAAGCGTCGAGATTGACGGCGATTTAACAGAAGAGGATTGGAAACACGCGGAACCAATTGATCAGTTTGTACAAATTGAACCGTATGAAGGCGAAATCAGCTCCGAATCAATGGAAGTCCGTATTCTCTACGATAACGAGAATATCTATTTCGGCTTTACCTGTTTCGATACAGAGATATCGAAACTTGTTGCCAATGAGATGCGCCGCGACTCCCGCGACCTACACGAAAACGACACCGTGTTCTTGATCTTGGATACCTATAACGATCAACGCAGCGGCTTCTTCTTTCGCATGAATGCCCTGGGCGCGGTCCAAGACAGAGCCGTAACCAACAACGGCGATACGTTTAATTCAGATTGGGATGCCGTTGTCAAATGTAAGTCTAAGATTAACGATACCTATTGGACATCCGAACTGAGTATCCCATTTAGCCAACTTCGCTTCAAAGAGAGTGATCCGATGATATGGGGTATCAACACCGGACGCGAACTCGCACGGAATCAAGAGGAAATGATATGGGTGCCTGTTCCGGCATCCTATGGCGGCATGGCGAAATACCGAACCGCTAACTTGGGAAATATTGTTGGACTCTCAGGTATTACACCCTCTCGGAACTTAGAGGTGCTTCCATACATCCTTCCCGGTGTAACCCAAATTAACGGAGATGATGCGGGACTTGAAACCACCGGAAAGTTTAAGATCGGCGTTGATGCTAAATACGGTATTACGTCAAATCTGACCGCAGACATTACCTACAATACCGACTTCGCACAAGTTGAAGCCGATGAGGAACAGGTGAATCTCACCCGATTTAGCCTCTTTTTCCCAGAAAAGCGTCCCTTCTTTTTGGAAGGTGCTGGACTCTTCGATTTCGGGATACCCCGAAGCAGTTTCCGCCGACCACCCCCGATGATCCTTTTTTATAGCCGACGTATTGGACTCGCACAAGGCAACGCGATCCCGATTATTTTTGGTGGAAAAGCAAGTGGAAAGATAGGTTCCTACGGTGTAGGGTTCCTTAACGTCCTGACAGATGAATTCTACGATAATGGTTCAGAAGATGATCCAATTGATATCCCACACACCAATTATTCTGTGGTGCGAATTACGAAAGACATTGCCGCCAGCTCTCGCATCGGCATGATCGCTGTCAATAAAGATGAAATTGACGATTACAATCGCGCAGGTGGCTTCGATTTTGAATACCGCCCCAACGATAATATGGATGTCCGAGGGATGTGGTCCCGAACGTTTGAACCGGACGCTTCTGGACGAAATAACGCATGGCACCTCGGTTCCCGCTGGCGAAATAAACGATTTCGCATGGAAGGCTCGTACACCGACATTGATGAAGATTTCAACCCAGCAGTCGGATACGTCAGACGCTCCGGTATCCGTCATTTCCGTGGCGAAATGCGTTGGGTACCGACGCCGCAAAAATTCGGAATCCGACAAGTTTGGACGGGACCAGAGGTTAACTATCTGCTCAACCACGACAACCAATTGGAAGAATGGGACATCTCTTACACCAATTGGTTTGAATTTGACACCGGAGATTATATCCTTCTCAACGGTAAACGCCGCTTTGAACGTCTAAACGAGGTTTTCAAGTTTAGAGACGGTGTAGAGATCCCAATAGGCGATTACCAATCCAACTCATATCATGTCCGTGTTTCGAGTAGTGATAGTCGCCTAATCAGTGCGACAATCGGCGGCGGTGTTGAGGATTTCTACAAGGGCGAAGTGCGTAGAGCATACATAAACACCACTGTTAAACCGAATGGACATATAAGCCTGAGCGCACAATACCAATTTAATCAAGTGGTTGATCTCCCCACAGCATATTTTACCGATGGACAATCCCATCCTGTTTATGTCAACCTTTTTAGAGCCAGATTCGACTATTCTTTCACGACAGGACTCTTTGCAAAACTCTTCGCACAATGGAATGCCGATACGAACGTTGTATCCACCAACTTCCTTATCAACTATATCTATCGCCCAGGCAGCGATTTCTACTTTGTTTTTAATCAGACGTACGATACAAACGGGACCACGAAGTCTCGTCTGTTAGATTCAACCGTCGTCGCGAAGATGACCTACTGGTGGAATCCGTAATATAACCCAACTTGCTACCTAAAAGACCGTAGCTGTTCAAATCCGACTTCTCCTTATCATGCGGATTACCGTTCATTTTGACATCATACACAGATTTAATTTGACTGAAAAGTCAAATTTGAGTATACTCCGATATGTTAGGACATAAACAAACCTAAAAACATATCACATGATTACAGCCTAATATAGAGATATGATTGAATCAACACTGTTTCGCTAAGGTAGCAATTTAGGTTAATATAACGTACACAGAAATTGAAAACTGAATGCCTCATGTCTCACAAAAAATTGACACAATTGTGAAAATATGGTATAATTACTAAAGTTTGGACAATTT
>JAAXHI010000071.1:0-3224 GCA_012270875.1 Candidatus Poribacteria bacterium
TATAAGAACCGATCTGGTAAATGCTCCTACCAAGCAGATAATGGCGAAGGCACTGTTGAAGTCTATAAAAAGCGTATCAATCTCCCTAAAATCGGTTGGGTACGCATGCGTGAAGCACTGCGATATAGTGGTGAAATCACTAAAGTTGTAATCTCTAAATACAACGATAAGTGGTTCGCCTCTATCACTGTCCGTAGGCTTGATAGTAGCAACTATCAGCACCAACCCACGATATTTGACGACAGAGAACCTATCGGCATAGACGTAGGTATCAATACGCTTGCGACATGTTCTAATGGTGATACCTATGACAACCCACGCTCACTGAAGCGATATGAACGCAAGTTAGCACGTGCGAACCGTCGGCTCTCTCGTCGGCAGAAAGGCAGTCAGAACTGGTATAAGGCAAAGGATATACTTACTGCTGTCCATGCCCGTATTGCGAATATCCGTGAAGACGCACACCACCAAGCAACAATCCGTATTGTTCGCAAAGCAAGTGCTATTGGTATTGAGACATTGAAAGTTACCAACATGCTAAAGAACCGAAAACTTGCCAAAGCACTATCGGATTCAGCGTTAGGTGGCTTTCTGTCTAAACTCAAATACAAGGCAGACCGTCGCGGTATACCGATAACCGAAGCACCACAATTCTTTGCCAGTTCTAAAACATGTAGCAACTGCGGACACAAGAAAGCAGATTTGACGCTCTCTCAACGGACATATCATTGCTCCGAATGTGGCTATGAAGCCGATAGAGACCTCAACGCTGCTATCAATCTATGTCCCTCTTGACCTCTAACCGTCGCCACGAGTTGCGAGGAGACGTAAAACGCTTGTGGAGTCCGTGTCAGACCTTGTTTGAGAGGCAGTGGACGTTGAAGCAGGAAGTATGGCAACAGTCAAACAACTCTGTGAGATTTGTATAGGTTTTAATACATTTTAACAGATTTGTGAGATTTGTATAGGTCCTACACAACGGTTTCGATGTAACGTGTCTATTGCCCATCGAGGCACAGGAACCTCATTCTACTACGTTCTTTCGGGTTCACTGTGTTCATCAACCCTTGGATAGTCCACTGGCGATCACTGTCTTCCGAACCGAGTACCAAACCCGATCATCAATGAGAACTCATCAGCGTCATCATCTTCATCTGAAAGCAACAGGCGCTGATACTGACCTTCTGCGCGCAGCACAAAAGCAGATCCTATACGCAACTGATACCCGAAACCGCCCCCAAAACTTGTTAGAACTTGATTGTCGTCCAAAAAGAACCATTCCTCGCCGCTAAATACAGTACGAGAAACCCGTCCAAAAACGTAAGGAGAAGACCCTGAGTGGTTAAGCAGAAAGAACGCCGCGCGCCCACCAAGATGGACGGTCGTTATGCTTAAGGTCTCCCGCTCTCCCTCATACCTATCAGAAAATGATGTTCTTCCAAAACTGAATTCTGGACCGATAGCAAACCTCTTATTCGGAAACAACATCGCATAAAACGAAGTAGGAGAAGATCCTATATCAAGAAATGTTCCCGATGGAAACCGAGCATAGGTGATACTTGTGGAGGCGTCATCCTCATCGTCCGGAATAAGGCGGGAAATTCCGAACTGCGTTCCTATCTCTAATTCAATCGCCAAAACTGGCATCACTGGTAAAACAAAGGAAATTAGGACAGTAAAACCAAGTATCGTTAGACTTGATACAAGATTCTGCCACTTGAGAACTGGCGTTTTCATTACGAACTCCTACAACTATTTTGTCTCCTTTGTTGTAGCAAGTTTGGGTTCTCTTTAAAAAAACCGAATGTCTTTGGAAGTATGTAGGTAGTGTTTACATTTTTTTCGGTGATGCGTACAGTTGGAAAACAGACGAAACCGAGATAGCGACGGTCATATTTATCAACGTTATCAGTTCTAAAACCTCCATGCTTTAGCAAGGAGATACAGAAAGGTTTCCCGACTTGAATTACTAAAGTTTGGACAATTTGTGCGTTGTTCAGACCCTACAACGGTAACGAAATTGGGACACCGATTT
The DNA here is from genome assembly GCA_012270875.1 of Candidatus Poribacteria bacterium. Lineage (GTDB taxonomy): Bacteria > Poribacteria > WGA-4E > WGA-4E > WGA-3G > WGA-3G. The sequence goes on from JAAXHI010000071.1 coordinate 2,036, forward strand.
CGGAGGAACGATACGTCGCCTCTGCCAACGCAATCCCATCTCTACCGATGCGTCCATGGGTCGTCGGTTCCGCTTCACCCGCGATGCACTGGAGCCAATGGTCGATGCTTGCCCCTTTCGCCGCGACCCCCCAATACCGCTGTTCACGCCGTTCCTCTGGCATATTGCGATAGGTCCCGTCATCTGGCACGGGAGCAGTGAATTCTTCCTCAGATGCCATGTCGTGGGTTTTCCAACGGAGTCCATTGTGAATCAACGTCGCGGAACCTTTGCTGGTGACCAAACCGTTACCGCTGTTCCGAATCTCAGATGCCCAACTCTTAATCATCATACCGACACCGCCGTTTTTGAAATGCACAGTTAGCACGGCGTTGTTCTCAACGGCTTCGTCAGCGGGTGGATAGGTGCCACCGAGCGGAACATGGCTTGTGAATCCATAGACAGTGGAGGCGGGACCGTAGAGCCACAACCAGATATCAAGTTCGTGAATCGCTTGCTCCACCAACATACCGCCCGACTCTGCCTTGACAAAGAGCCACGGATGCCGTTCCGGTGAAAACCAGCCGACCTGATTGGAATACGCCATCTGCAGTGTGCCGAGTGTGCCGTCCTCCAGCAACGATTTCAGTTTCATGTAACCTGGACTGAACCGCATCATATAGGCGACCATTAGGAGGACCCCCGCATTTTCAGCCGCAGCGATCATTTCCTCTCCCTCGGCGACGTTGCAACACATCGGTTTCTCCATCAAGATGTGCTTGCCAGCAGCCGCCGCGGCACGCGTGATTTCGAGGTGCGGACCCGGATGGACACACACATCGACTGCATCTATGTCTTGTCTGTCAAGGAGTGCGCGATAGTCTGTATAGGCATCTGCCCCGAATTGGTCTGCTTGTTCGTTTGCGGATGCCTCGTTAATATCAGCAATTGCGACAATGTCTGCACGACGCGTCGGTTCTTGGTAATAAGGTGCGTGGAGACCGCGGAAGATGCCGCCGCATCCAATAACACCGACTCTGATTCTGTCCATAGATTTCTCCTTCAAAACTACAAAATAACGTTCGTAGTAGGGCGATTCTGCGGCGTACTTGAAGAGACACTTTCTTCGCATTGGATTTTAGCGTTTGCAAAAACCCCAAATGCGATCTGCATTATCGCCCGTTCCAACGCGCAATGAATTGCGCTACTA